>DNNJ01000166.1:3478-3767 GCA_003487955.1 Clostridiales bacterium
CCAGAGTCCACGTATAGATCACATCTGGGCTCGCTGTATAAACTCCTGAATTCCCATCTCCTAAATCCCAGTAAAGATTTCCGTCAACTTGTTTAGAAATTTGCGAAACTCCATAAAAATTAAATGAAATACCAAATCTTTTATAGTTTAGTCCTCCGGAAAATCCATACGTTGAAAGAGGATAAGACAAATTCTTCATTGGAACTCTATCATAATTGTCTTGAATTTCACCATCCCCATTGAAATCCATATACAAAAAATCACCAGGTATCAATTTGTTCTGAGTGGC
>DNNJ01000017.1:0-1468 GCA_003487955.1 Clostridiales bacterium
CCATTCTTGAGAGTACACGAGGATAATATACTGATCTGGATATAAGGTTGCCTTCTGCATTTTCTAATTCTGTTACAATAAATACAAACCTGTTTTTATAATTGTCTGGGATAATGTAACTATCGAAATTTTCTTGAATAACAAATGTTCCTTTGGTAACATTAATTGAATGTCTTTTGCTATACACCAGTTTAAACCGATCATCATAAATATTTATGGATATTTTTACATTTGGATAAGCAATGGAAGAATTTGTAATTTTCACTTTCAAATCGATAGATTCACCTGACCTCCAAAGCAAACGATCTAAATCAAGTGCAATATGTAAAGGTTCATAGGTCCTTTTCAAAAAATAATATGGAGCCGCAGCCTGTCCAAACCAATCCATCATTTGAATGGCTATTGCCGGCCAATGACGCTTAAAAACCCAAGGCATCAATCCGGTTGTTACAGGATAATTTCCTTGCATTTTTTCGGATACAATTTGATACCACTCTGCAGTGCCGATTTGTGAAGCCTCAGTTACAGATTCAATGGTGGGATTGGACAAATCATCAATATGAGATGCTCTGCTCATCATTCTTGGCACACGACTGGGGCTATACTCATCAAAGTGATGAACGAATTCAGGATGATTTTTAGAGAAATCTTCATCCCACATTTTACCAAGGTCAAAGAATTCTTTCTCATCTACTAACTCATAAAATAAATTAGCCTCGGGCATACTATGCATTCCCGTTTCGGAAATGAATGGTTCGAATTTATAACTTTTACTGTACCAGCAAGGATCCATATCAGGATATGCATGCATACTTCCTGCATCAGGGCTAGTTCTCAAAAAAAGTCGGGAATTATCGAAAATTGCCATATTTCTTTCTATTATTCCTATGCTGGAAACATTTCCAAGAGAATAGGGATTGAATTCATTTCCCCCACACCATACAGCTAAAGAGGGATGATTTCGCAACCTAAAAATATTATGAACAACTTGAGCTTCCCAAACATCTTGTGGATAGTCAGGTGTATCTTGGTTGCCAATAGGAAAATCCTGCCAGACCATTATCCCGAGTTCATTACAGATAGTATAAAAATCATCTGTTTCCATTAATCCTCCTCCCCAAACCCTAATCAACTGAATTCCCATATTTTTGGCAGCACTTAATACCCATCTATATCTTTCCTCCGGCACATCCAACAGAACGTCAATCGGAGTCCAGTTCATCCCTTTGATGAAAATATCTTCTCCATTTATGCTAAATCGCCAATTCTCCCAACGATCTGCAGTTTTTGGACCCTCTGATGGTTTTCTCTCTATTGTTCTTATACCGTAGTTAAATTCAATTTGGTCGATAGGTATTTGATCTTTTTTTAATATAATTCTTATTTTGTAAAGATTTGGGTTTCCCATTCCATTTGGATACCATAGCAATGGATTAAATAGCACGAGTTCCTCTTCAAGCCAGTTCGA
>DNNJ01000017.1:1701-2624 GCA_003487955.1 Clostridiales bacterium
AAAACAAAATCAATTTGAACACTCAAATCTTCATTTACTTCAACAAAAGATTTACCAAGTGCACTCGGATGATGAAGCTGTGTATTGTGCCAAGGATGAAGTTGTTTATCTAAGGAAGTAATTTTAGCTAATATTTCTAAAGATAGCTGAAGAGTTGCTTTTTGTCTTGTTACCTTTTTTGTAGTTAAAAATGGTCGATCTATATGAAATTCAGGCATAATCTCAATTCGTGCTCCCCTCCACATACCTACGCTGAAAAAAATATTTCTTCCAACTCCTCCACCTCCTGTAATCCAAGGTTTAATAATTTTTCCCGTAGATATAGAATTATAATTTGAGTTTTCCCAGTTTCCAGCTTTAACTTCAACAGTAATTTCATTGATTTTGCCAATTCTTACCAAACTACTGACATCAATTACTGGCCCTCCAAACATTCCTTCGTGTTCCCCTATCAGACTATCATTTACCCATACTTTTGAAAAATAGTCAATCCCGTCGAAACAGAGAATAATGCTATTTCCTCTCGCAGTTTCAGGAATTAACACCTTTTTTTGGTAATACCAAACCTGGTCTGTTACCCAACTATATTGCAAATGATTAAGCGATGCGTATGGATGAGGTAATTTGCCTGCTTTGTGATATGACCAATGAACAGAATTGGGAATTTGCGTCATAAATGGATCTTTTTTATTGTTCATTAATTCATCTATTGAAGCAATTGGTCTACTCAAATGGGATAACTCCCAGTTACCGCTAAGATCTATATGTTGGTTGAGTTGCCCGGACCGTGGATATATAAAATAAGGTTGACACAAATTCTCATTACATAATGAATTAAGAACTATGAAAACCCAAAAAACTGTCAGAATTATTTTCAAATTCATAATGCTATAATGTAAATGTGGACTTGCAAACTTAATTGA
>DNNJ01000134.1 GCA_003487955.1 Clostridiales bacterium
ACCGTTTCAGGAATAATCGGACTGATTGCAGGGATAATAATTTACAGAAAACTATAAGGATGAATATGAAAAAAATAATATTGGCATCAAGCTCGCCAAGAAGAATTGAAATGTTGAAAAAATATGTTGATATAACAATTAATCCACCGAGCACAGAAGAAAAAGTAAATTCTTTTGAGCATCCACAAACAACGGTTATGAAGGTTGCTTTTGAAAAAGCATTAAATACATATTTAAAACATGAAGAAAATGCCCTGATAATTGCAGCAGATACTATTGTATATCAAGACAAAATAATGGGTAAGCCAAAGAATGAAACAGAAGCTTATAAAATGCTTAGTTTGCTTTCAGGAAAAACTCACTATGTTTATACGGGTATATGTATAATTGATGCTGAAAACTCAAAAAAAGTAGTGGATTATGAGAAAACTTCAGTAGTGTTTAATGAGCTTACCAAAGAGCTTATTGAAAGGTACTTGAAAACAAATGAGTATATAGATAAAGCAGGTGCATACGGTATTCAAGGATACGGAGAATTATTGGTTAAAGAAATACACGGCTGCTACAATAATGTAAAAGGGCTGCCTTTGACAAAACTTAATAATTTATTGACTAAACATTTTTCTATAAACTTGCTGTAACCAAATAATTGCATAGTGGAGGATAAAATGGACAATACTAATTATACCATAAAATCAATACCTGTAGATGACAGACCTCAGGAAAAACTTTTAAAATATGGAGCTAATACATTGTCTAACTCAGAGCTTATTGCAGTAATTTTAAGGACAGGAACCAAGGAAGAAAATGTTGTTATGCTGTCTCAGAGGATTTTAAAGGAAGACGGCAAAGGGCTTCGAAACATAGCAGAAGGCACAATCGAAAAGTTTAAATCCTACAAGGGAATCAGTGACGTTAAAGCTGCAAAGCTTATGGCTGTTGCAGAAATCAGCAAAAGAATGAGCACATTAAAAATTGAAAAAATAAAGATTTCTTCTCCTGATGATGCAGCCGTGATAATGATGGAGGAAATGAGGTATTATCAAAAAGAGTATTTTAAAATCATGCTTTTAGACACTAAAAACAATGTAAAAAAGGTTGTTGAAATATCCGTTGGCAGCTTAAACAGCTCAATTGTCCATCCGCGGGAAGTATTTCACGAAGCGGTTTTGAACTTGTCTTCATCAATAATATTAGTTCACAATCATCCCAGCGGAGAATGTGAGCCCAGTCATGAGGATATTGTTTTGACAAACAGATTGGATGAATGCGGCAAAATTTTGGGAATCAGGGTATTAGACCACATAATAATCGGTGACGGCGTATATTTCAGCTTCAAAGAAGAAGGTTTAATTTAAAATGAAAGGAAACATAAATGGGACTATTTGATTTTTTTACGCAGAAAATAGGAATAGATTTAGGAACATCAAACACATTAGTATATGTAAACAATAAAGGGATAACTCTAAATGAACCATCAGTAGTTGCAATAAACACAGCATCATATGAGGTATGCGCTGTTGGTGCCGATGCAAAGGCTATGCTTGAGAGAACACCTAAGACCATAAAAGCGATAAGACCTTTGCAAAACGGAGTAATTGCAGATTTTGAAATAACAAGGGCAATGATAAAGTATTTTATAACTAAGGCTCTTAACAAAAAGAGATTTATTAAATCAAATATAGTAATAAGTGTTCCTGTGGGTGTTACTTCAATTGAAAGAAGAGCAGTGGAAGAAGTTGCATATGATGCAGGCGCAAGGAAAGTCAAACTTGTTGAAGAGCCTATGGCAGCTGCAATTGGTGCCGGGCTTAATGTAGACCAGCCTGTTGGCAATATGGTTGTTGATATTGGCGGGGGCACAACAGAAATTGCGGTAATATCATTGGGAGGAATTGTCGAAAGCGATTCTCTAAGGATTGCAGGAGATGATATTGATATAAATATAAAAGACTATGTCAAAAGTAAATATAAAATGGACATAGGTATAGTTACTGCTGAAAATATTAAAAAAGCTTTAGGAAATGCCAGTAAGGACTATTATAAAAAGATAATTATTGAGCCGGATGAAAATAATGACAGCAATGAAGCTGATGACATCGAAGCAAACGAAGACAATGAAGACAAAAAAGGCAAAAAAGACAAAAATGATAAAAAAGATGGAAAAAACAAAAAAATCGATAGTGCTCAGCAAATGGAAATAAGAGGAAGGGACATTGTGTCGGGACTTCCATTAAAAATATCCATAACAAGCGATGAAATGAGAGAAGCTATTCTTGAAACTGTAAATTCAATTGTCAATGCCGTAAAAAGAGTTCTTGAAAGAACACCTCCCGAATTATCTTCAGATATTTATACAAACGGAATATACTTAAGCGGAGGAGGAGCATTGTTAAAAGGCTTGGATATATTTATTGAGAAGGAAACCGGTATAAAAGTATTTATTGCAGATAATCCGTTGCAAAGCGTAGCAATGGGTGCAGGCAAAATAAGTGAAAATTTATAAAGCGGTGAATAAATGAATTTTTTAAAAGAGCATTTTAAAAAAATACTATTTTTTCTTACAATTTTCATATTGATAATAATGATTGGACTGTCATCAATCGGGCGATTGGAAGGGACTGATTTGGGTTTTTTCGGCAATGTGATTTCAGGCTTTCAAAAGCTTGCCTATAAGACAGGCAATACACTTACAAACTCATTCTATTCTGTACAGGAAATTGTAAAAATGCGTGAAGAAAATATAATGCTTACTGAAAATGTTTATAAACTGAGGGAGCAAGTAAGGATATTGGAAAATATCATTAATAAGTCTGATGCATTGGAAACAGAATATGAAATGAAAAAGAGCCTTTCCTATGACTATGTTGTTGGACAAGTAATTGCTATTGATGATTCCAACTGGTTCAGCAGATTTACCATCGACAAGGGAGAAAATGACGGTTTACAGCAAAATGACATAGTTATTCAAGCTGTGAAAACAGATGACAGCATAGTACAAATAGGTCTTTTGGGAATTGTAACTCAAACTTCTTCTGACTGGTCTAAGGTTATTACACTTTTAGATGAAAGCTGTAAGGTCAGCTTTAAAAATATTGAAAACGATGAAAGCGGAATTGTGCAGGGAAGTATTGACGGTAGTGTAACAGGATACTTTTTCAACAGCAAAGTAGACGCTGAAACAGGTGATAACCTTGTTACATCAGGAATCGGTGAGATTTATATTCCTGATATTTATATCGGCGATGTAAAAGATGTTGTCAAAACAACAGATGCTTCCACCCTAAGAATTATTGTTGAGCCTGCAGTTGATTTTACAAAGATAAACAGAGTGTATGTTCTTACAAAATAGTGGCAAGAAAGGCTTGAATATGAAAAAGCTCATTCTTATGTCTTCCTTAATAATTATAAGTTTTGTATTCCAAACATCATTTATCGGGTTTTTTAATCATTTTAAGGTTATTCCAAATTTTCCTCTGATTTTATTGGTGATATTTGCCATGTTGTCAGACGGGGTAATCGGAGGAATCCTTGGATTTCTTACCGGGATTTTGTTTGATGCCATGATTTTTGATATTTTTGGATTATATACTTTGATTTATTTTTTAATCGGTGCAATAATAGGAACTTTCAGTGATGAAATGCTCAGGGAAAATCAGATTGTTTACAGTGTGGCAGCAGGAGCTTCAACTGTAGTGATGCACTTATTATTATATCTTATTTTATTCTTTTTAAGATTCAGGGTACAATCAGCAAAAAGCATATTGCCCAATATACTTTTTGAAACAGCTTTAAATGCTGTGCTTGTTGTATTTATATTAAAAATTGTTATATATTTATTTGATAGATTTAATGTAAAGGTATGAGGTGAAATGATAAAATTTATTAAAAATCGTTTTAATATATTATACTTGATAATAGTTGTATTGCTGATCATTTTAGGATTTAGAATGGCGGTTCTTACCATTGTGGAAGGACAGGAATACAGACAAATTGCAGATATAAAGAAAATTAAGGACATCCCTGTAAAAGCGCCTCGCGGGAAAATTTTTGACAGAAACGGCGTACTTCTTGCCGACAATGTATCAAGCTTTACTGTGCAAATGTACACGGATGAAATCAAAGCTGAAGACTTTAATGATGTATCATATAAGCTGTCTAAAATATTTGATGAAAATATGGAAAGACCCATAGATGATTTTCCTATTGAACTTGATACATTTGATTATATTGACGACAGCATGGGAATAATTGACAGTGACATGAACCGGGCAGAAGAAATTGATATTAACTATTACCAGACTGCTGAAGAAAAAGTAATTGAAACAGTGAAAGAAAATATTTATGAATGGCTTGACTTCAGCATTTTTGTGTACGGTGAAAATTTTTCCCCGAAACAAAGAGTTCATGCAGCTATTTCAAAGGATGAAGTGCCGATAAAGTTAAACGGCGAAAACTTTGAATATGATGATGAAATGCTTATACCAATTGATACAGCTTTAACTGATGTAGAAAATGATACACCTGAACAAAAAACCCCAATACAAATTTGGCTGTCTGAAAACAATTTAAAGGAAAATATAAATGCTGAAGAAGCAGTTGCAGAGCTTTTAATCAACAGCAATAAATATTTGTCTTCACTTTTTTCCAATTCGAAAATAAGGAGACTGTCGTATGAATTTATTGTTCAAAAGGGAGCTGCCGAAAATATAAAGCTTAATGAATTTTCCTTTATACAGGATGAAGAATATGAAAACATCAAGAGAGAGCTAAATAAGTCTAATGAAGAGATTACAATAAACACATCCGCAAAAGATGATTTTGTTATTTTGACCATGAAAAACTCCATTGATAATTTACTTAAGACAGTTTATCAGGGAAATGAAAAGATTAAGCCGGGAGCAATTCTTATAGACAGGCTGAAAGAAATATATCCTGACTTGCCTGTTAAATTTATAGAAAATGGTGAAACAGGAGTATTTGAATATACAGATACAGAAATTCGAAACAAATATTTTAATCAGCAGCATATGGAATACAGCACTACTGCTTATGATTTTGTTAAGGAAATAGCTTTTAAAAATTATGAAGTCTTATACAATTTGGTTACAGATGATAACATAAAGTATTTTTCCCAAATAGAGCTTTTAAAATATGTAAATCCTTCAATATCAATAGCTGAATGGGAATATACACCTTTGCGAAACAAGAAAAACTGGATAAACAATAATGTAAGCTCCTATGAAGAAATTGATGATTACTCAGCAGAAAAAGTATTTGATATGCTTAGAAAATCTCTAAAAATACCTGAAGAAATTAATGATTACGACATGCGAAATATGATGGTATTAAGAGAAAGGTATAACAGAATAAGTTTTCTTTCATACCACCCGGTAGATATTTGTTATAGTATTTCAGAAAAGACAGTTGCCATGATTTCTGAAAGATACCACGAATTAAATGGAATAAATATTGAAATTGAGCCTCTCAGGTATTATCCTCAATATGAAAGCGCATCTCATATTATAGGCTACTTGGGAAAAATTGCCCAGGATTATGAATTGCAGGAATATGTTGTTGAGAAAGGATACAGTACTGACGATATAATAGGAAAGACCGGGCTTGAAGAAAAATTCGAAGATTATTTAAGAGGAGAAAAAGGCAAAAAAACAGTTGAAGTAAACAATGTTGGAAAAACAATCCGCTCAGTGTCAAGTGAAGCGCCTGTTCCCGGCGATGATTTGTATTTAACCATGGACCTTAGGCTGCAGAAAAAAGCTGAAGAATCTTTGAAGAAAGGTCTTGAAAAAATACGCGAAGGCGGTGTATTTGAAAGCGAATGGGGAGATTTCCCTTTTAGAGATAAATATGAAAACGCCTATTCAGGAGCATTAGTTGCACTTGATGTAAAAACTAATGAAGTTTTAGCACTGGCAAATTACCCTGCATACGACTTAAATTTGTTTGCAACAGGAATTACTACAGAGAATTGGAACAGTCTTTTAAACGATTCAAAAAATCCTTTAGCTCCAAGACCTCTTTACAATATATCAATGCTGACGGCAATACAGCCGGGCTCTACATTTAAAATGATTACTGCATTGTCTGCCTTGGAAAAAGGAGTTAATCCAAACACTACAGTATATTGTGCAGGAACCATGAAGGTAGGGGACAGAAACGTCAGCTGTTGGATTTATAATATGTTTGGAGGAAGGCATGGCTCTCAAACAATGTATCAGGCAATAATGAATTCCTGCAACTTTTACTTTTATGCAACAGTGCTTGGTGAAAATTTAGCAACTCACCAAAAGCATACCGTGAAGGTTGATGCCGAGGATATAATAGATATGGCAGGCAAGTTTGGGTTAGATTCCAAAACAGGAATTGAAATAGACATACCACAGGAAGCTTCAGGCGGAGTTCCCAGTATTGAAGGCAAAAAGTCCGGAATTCGCGTTTATTTACGATTATTTCTTGAGGCAAACGTGGAAAGATACCTTAATGATGGTGTTGTTATTGATGCATCAATGAAAAATGAAATAATTGAAGAAATTGCAAGCTGGATAGACAGAGATGAGCTAATGACAAGGGGTGAAGTCTATGAAGGGCTTTTAGCATTAAATCTAAATCCTGAAAAAACAAATGACAATTATGTACCTTTAGTGGATATAATAAAGTATTCATATTTAAATCAAGCAACATGGACTGTAGGAGACAATTTAAATATTAGCATAGGTCAAGGGAATAATGCCTATACACCATTGCAGATGGCAAATTATGTTTCTTCCATAGCAAGCGGCTACAGAAGAAATGTCAGCGT
>DNNJ01000215.1 GCA_003487955.1 Clostridiales bacterium
TCAGAGGGTATTAAGGATTCAGGCTACAGAGTTATAAGTAACTGCGGTAAAGATGGCTGTCAATCAGTACAACATTTGCATTTTCATATTTTAGGCGGAAAGAAATTATCAGAATCGTTAGCATAAATTACTTGCATTTACTTATTCTATGTTATATAATAATAAATGCTATTTCAAACTCGCTGGTGTCCTAGGACAACTAGTAGTAGATGACGAGGGGAGGGTAGCAAGTAAAATGACAGAGGTAAAAGTAAGAGAAAACGAGTCGATAGATAATGCTCTTAGAAGATTTAAAAGACAATGTGCACTTACAGGTGTTATGTCAGAAGTAAGAAAAAGAGAGCATTATGAAAAGCCAAGTGTTAAGCGTAAAAAGAAGGCTGAAGCAGCTCGCAGAAAAAAAAATAAAAAAGCAAGATAAGAGGTGAAAGTATGCCTTTAAAAGAGAAACTCATGGAAGACTTAAAACAATCCATGAAGTCTAAGAACAAAGTCAAAAAAGATACTGTTACAATGGTCAGAGCAGCTATTAAACAAAGAGAAGTTGACGAAAGAATAGAACTATCCGATCCTGAAATAGTAGATATAATAGCAAAACAAATTAAACAGAAAAAAGACTCAATAACTGACTTTGAAAAAGGCAATCGACAAGATCTTATAGATCTAACCAATGAAGAAATCAAAATACTATTAGAATATTTACCGCCTCAACTGTCAGATGAAGCCATCGATTTTATTGTGAAAGAAGCAATTGAATCAACAAACGCCCAGTCCAAAAAAGACATGGGCAAGCTAATGGCCTTCATAATGCCTAAAGTAAAAGGCAAAGCTGATGGAAAGCATGTCAATGAAATTGTGGCTAAATATATAAAGTAGGCAAAGAACCCTAAACGGGTTCTTTTTTATGGTAATTTCAGAGCCTCTTAATTACTCTTAATTACTGAGTATTCTCCAAGAAGTTTTTATGGAAATACTAATTTAGGTATGTTATAATATAAACAAATGAAAAAACCTTAGTATATTTGGAGGAGAATTATGAAAGTTAAAGTCTGTGTAGGTTCAAATTGTACATTATTAGGTTCTATGAATATTTTAGATCAAATTGAGGATTTAGAGGATATAATCCGTGAGGATGCCTATATCTACAGCGACGAAGAGTTAGATGTGGAAGCAATAAAATGTTTAGGGTATTGTAAAGAAATAAAGAAAAATGTTGCACCTGTGGTAGTTGTTGATGAGGAGCCTATATTTAACGCTACAAGTCAGACTGTAATGGAGAAAATAGTTAACAAGCTTAGAAAATGACATAATAAACATTGGAGGAATATTTTGTATGAAGGAAAGTTACGTTGCTCTGATAAATATCAGAAGGCAGGTATTTGCAAAGATAGCTAAAATGGCTTATGACGGCACTGATTTAAGCGAGTTGGAGAAATCATCATTTGAGATTATACCTGGTGAAGTAGCAACATACAGAGACAGCGTATTTAGAGAAAGAGCAATAGTAGATGAAAGACTAAGGCTTACCATGGGATTAAATGCAAGGAAGCCAACGGAATTTCATAGAGTTACTGATGGCATTGCCGAAGTTAATGTAGATAAAACCCATTTTATTGAGCCGTTGATAAATGTTATAACATATGCATGCGAAGCATGTCCCACAAAAACTTTTTATGTTACGGATAATTGCAGGAAATGTTTAGCTCACCCATGTACCAATGTATGTCCTGTAAATGCAGTTTCAATAGGAAAAAACAGGGCGATAATTGATAAGGATAAGTGTATTAAATGCGGCAGATGTAAAGAATCATGTCCTTACAGTGCAATTGTTCAGTACGACAGACCTTGTGCCGCTGCCTGCGGTGTTAATGCAATAGACAGTGATTATTTGGGTAGGGCTCAGATAAACAGGGACAGATGTGTATCTTGCGGAAACTGTATTATTCAGTGCCCTTACGGAGCAATATCAGATAAGTCTCAAATATACCAGCTAATAAAAGCATTAAAAACAAATAATCATATATATGCTATTATAGCCCCTTCATTCTTAGGACAATTCGGTCCGTTAGCAACACCCGTTCAAATATTTGAAGGTATAAAGCAACTTGGATTCAAAGATGTGGTAGAGGTAAGCTTAGGGGCTGACATTACAACACTTCGTGAAGCCAAAGAATTCCTCGAAAGAGTACCGGGAGAAATTCCTTATATGGGAACAAGCTGTTGTAATTCATGGACTATAATGGTAGAAAAATTGTTTCCGGATCAGTATGAATATATATCTGATTCTGCATCTCCCATGGTTGAGACTGCAAAGTATATTAAGAAAAAAGACCCTGAAGCAAAAATAGCATTTATAGGTCCTTGTATTTCAAAAAAGTTGGAAGCACTGAGAGAAGATGTAAAGGATTATGTGCATTTTGTTATAACCTTTGAAGAACTTATGGGGATGTTTGTTGCAAAAGGTATAGAATTATCTGAAATAGAAGTATTAAAAGAAATACAGGATGCTTCTATATTGGGCAGAGGCTATGCCATAGCCGGCGGGGTAGCCGAAGCGGTTAAAAAAACTGCCCATGCTATAGACCCTTCAAAGGGAATAAATGTTGAAGGTGCATCTACACTGCATGATTGCGTAAAGCTGATGAGGTTAGCAAAGGCAGGAAAGAAGAATGGATATCTGTTAGAAGGTATGGCATGCCTCGGAGGATGCATTGCAGGACCCGGAACAATAGCTTCATTAAACAGAGTACGAAAAGCTGTAACTGAATTTAAAAATCAAGCAGCAAGCAAGACACCATTTGACAACAAGATTATAGATGAAAAATTAAGAAATAAATAAAAGAATATGACAGTACCCCCCCCGTCCCCTTATCACAAGGGGTTATTTTTTAATTTTTCATAGTAAAGTACATACCTGCATAATTTATAATAAGACAAATAATTGACGGGGAGGGAAATATGAGCAAGTTTAACAATTTTAGGAGTAAATTGGCCGATGAGTTAGAAATACCGAACAATGCATTATCAGATAATTTTGAACTGAGAATGCATGGCAACAAAAAGGTCATAATTGAAAATCATTTGGGATTAACAGTTTATGATGAAAACATGGTAAGTATAAAAACCAACGACCAAGATATAAAAATAAAAGGCTCCAAATTTAAAATAGAAGAAATCAATAATTTCAAAGTAATAGTAAAGGGGAATATCAAAGAAATAATATTTAGTATGAAGGAGTAGTCATGTTAATATTCAAGCTGATGTATTTAATAAGAGGCTATGTGGTTATCCGTACGGATGACAAAAACGCAGAAAAGGTCTTGAATATACTCCGAAGAAGAAACATTGCAGTATGGGATGTAGAAAAAAAAGGTAAAGGAATAAAGTTTAAAATATCTTATGAAGATTATATAAAAAACTCTAATCTTATTAATGAAATAGTGAATCCCGTAATCAAAAGGGGAGCCATGCTTAAGCTTAATAAAGTCAAATTCAGAAAAGGCTTTTCCATAGGTCTTTTGATATTGATAATATCTCTGTATTTATTAACCTCCATGATATGGGATGTAGAAGTTGTAGGAACCAATCAAACAAATACCAATGAAATACTTGGCTTACTAGAAGAAAATAAAATAAAAATCCCGGTCTCCATTTCACGTATAGAAACAAAACAATTAGAAACGCTGATTTACAATAACTTTGAATATAAATTTGTGGATGTCTTTGTGGAAGGCTCAAAATTAATTATTTTCGTAAGAGAGAGGGAGCCTGAACCGGCTGAGATAAAAAGCAATGAGCCAAGCAGCATCATATCTGTGAAAAATGCCATTATAAACAAGGTGATTGCTAAAAGCGGCCAGCCTGTGGTTAAGGAGGGGGACGTTGTTTATGAAGGTCAGACATTGATTATGGGAATAGTTAAGAATAAGAACTCCGATGAATTTATGATGGTACCATCCGACGGCATTATTTATGGAAAGACATATTATAATTTTGAAATGAAGGAAGAAAAAATAAGAAGCGTAAATATGTCTACAAATAAAAGTAAGACTGTTTATTACTTGAAACTTAATGAAAATAGTATTAAAATAATAGGTGACAAAGACCCCTATGAAAGATATGATTATAGAGAGAGTGTAATAAAAGTGCCTTTTGTCTCAAATATAACTGATATTAGCTTTCTAAAAGGTGTATACTATGAAGAAGAGATAAAGAAAATTGAAATAGATAAACAAACGGCACAAAACAAAATGAAAGTTGCTATGTATGATGAACTTTTGGAAAGGTGCGATGATGACAGCAGGATTCTAAAATCAAACATAAACTTTTCAGAGGATGGTGAATTTTATTATTTAATAGCGCAAATAGAAGTAATTGAAGATATAGGAGAAAAGATAAGAATTTTTCCTATAGAGGAAGAACAGACAGATGAAACCAAGGAGGATTAATGGATTTATTCGAGCAAAATGTCTTAATAGCAAATGAAGATGAATTGATTAAATTATTGGGAATTCATGATAAAAATATTAAAATTATAAAAAGTTATTATGATGTTAATATTTTAGTGAGAAACGGAGCTTTAAAGGTAACCGGGGAAAAGGAAAGCTCTGAAGCTGTAGTAAAGATACTTAGGGACATTTTAAATACAATAAGAGCAGAAGGCGAAATAAGCGACCAAAAGGTTGTTTATTTGATTGAAGCAAATAAATCAAACTCAGAAATTGATTACAACCAAATTTTAAAAGAAGTAATTGTTACCTCTGCATCAGGAAGAATTATTAAACCTAAGACGGTGGGACAAAAAAGATATGTAGACATCATAAACTCCAAAGATGTGACATTCGGAATCGGTCCTGCGGGAACAGGCAAGACATATTTGGCTGTTGCTTGTGCAGTTAATGCATTCAGAAAAAAAGAAGTTGAACGTATAATACTAACACGGCCTGCAGTTGAAGCGGGGGAAAAATTAGGATTTTTACCGGGAGACCTGCAGGATAAAGTTGACCCTTATTTAAGGCCTCTTTATGACGCACTTTTTGACATAATGGGAATTGAAAACTTTATGAAAAATGTTGAAAAACAGCTGATTGAGGTAGCACCGCTTGCATATATGAGAGGTCGTACTTTGGATTCATCTTTCATTATATTGGATGAAGCCCAAAACACCACAAATGAGCAAATGAAAATGTTTTTAACACGTCTTGGTTATGGCTCAAAAGCCGTAATAACCGGAGATATAACTCAAATAGACCTTCCTGAGGGCAAGAAATCAGGGCTTAAGTCTGTAATTCATATTTTAAGGGAGGTGGAGGACATAGGTTTTATGTTTTTCCACACTACCGATGTAGTAAGACACAAATTGGTTCAAGATATTGTAAAAGCATATGAAAAACATGAGGTAAAATAATGATAAGCGTTTTGTTTGATGACAGGCAGGATGTTATGAAAATCACCAAAGATAATGAAGCTGCAATAAAAAGGGCTGTAGATGCAGTTTTAAGCGAAGAAGAACTGCATGGAGATTTTGAGATAAGTGTTTCATTTGTCACAAATGAAGAAATTAAAGAATTAAACAGGGAATATAGAAATGTAGATAATGAAACAGATGTTTTATCTTTTCCCATGAATGAAGAATTTGACGGTGTTACTATTCTTGGGGATATTGTTATTTCAACCCAAAAAATAATTGAACAAGCTAGTGATTTTGCTCACAGTTTGGAAAGAGAAATGAGCTATTTGACAGTACACAGCATGCTGCATCTTTTAGGATATGATCATATGTGCAGTGATGAAAAAAGTCATATGAGAGAAAAAGAAAAAGAAATTATGAAAAAACTAAAAATATTTAAGTAATTCATCCAAGGGGGAAGGCGTGAAAAACAGAATAGTTTTTTTAATTGTATTGTTGATTTTACTAAGCAGTTGCGTAAAAGAAACTGTGACACCAAAACAAGAAGAGGCTGAAATAAGTGAGGTTGAAGAAGTACCGGAAATTGAACCGGAAGAGTCTGAAGAAAAAGAGGAAGAAATTGACCCAAACAAGGTAGTTTCACCATTGGACGGATTAAGGTATTATCCTGAAGAATTAGCCAAAAGACCTGTGGCAGTATCAATTGACAATCATCCTAAGGCAAGATGGCAGGCAGGTATCAGTGAAGCTGAAATTGTTTATGAAGTTGAAGTAGAGCACCCTTTTACCAGATACTTATGTATATTTTTTGCAAAGGAGCCGGAAAGAATAGGACCTGTAAGAAGTGCAAGACCTTATCTGATATATTATGCACTTGAATATGACGGAATATTTGTACATGTGGGAGGCAGCGAAGATGCTTTTGCAGAAATAAGAAGGCTCAGTGTTGCTGATGTAGACGGACTGTATTCCGGAGCCGTGTGGAGATACTACGACACCGGAAAATATGCACCGCACAATGCATACACTACTTTGGAGTCCATTAGAAATGAAGCAGAGTATTACGGATACAGAACGGAAGCAAACTTTGAAGGATATATTTTCAATGAAAAGGACACAATGCTGTCTGAAAACAGCGAAATAAATTCTGCAAAAGAAGTAAATATAGTATATAACGATTATAATACAACAGATTACATATATGAAGAAGACAGCGGTTTATATTTACGATTTAAGGATGATGAAGAACATATTGATGAATTGGATAAAAAGCAATTAACTGTAAAAAATATTATTGCAATAGAAACCCCCAAAACAGTATTGGACAATGAGGGAAGATTGTACTTGGGCACTATAGGCCAAGGAAACGGTATTTATATTACAAACGGTGAAAGTATTCCCATAACATGGGAAAAAGCTTCGGAAAAAGAAAGTCTTAAATTTTATACAGGGGATGAAGAGCTTGTATTGAATCCGGGCAATACATGGATACAGGTTGTTAACAGCCTTGACAGGATTACATTAGAATAATTAAAACAAGTATAAGAAAGGGGACAAAATGGAAGATAAATTACTTATTAAAATTGCCATGGAGGCAAGGGAGAACTCATACAGTCCGTATTCCAATTATAGGGTTGGAGCTGCAGTTTATACAAGAAGCGGCAAGGTATTTACAGGCTGCAACATAGAATCTGCATCCTACACTCCAACCATATGTGCAGAGAGAGTTGCTGTTTCAAAATGCATTTCTGAAGGTCACAGGGATATTTATAAAATTGCGGTAGTTGGAAGCGAAAAAAAGACATCTTTTCCTTGCGGAGTATGCAGGCAGTTTATGTCTGAATTCGGCAAAGACATAAAGGTTATTTGTGCAAGAAACTTAGATTATTATGATGTTTATACTTTAGAGGAGCTGTTGCCTCACAGCTTCGGACCCGATGACCTTGACTAGAAAGGAAAAATATGTTTAAATCAGGATTCGTAACAATAATAGGAAGACCAAATGTGGGCAAATCAACATTAATGAATAATATGCTCGGTGAAAAAATATCCATAATGTCCGATAAGCCGCAAACCACGAGAAACAAAATAACGACAGTATATACGGATGAAGAAGCACAAATAATATTTATGGATACTCCGGGAATTCATAAACCCAAAAACCAGCTTGGAGAATTTATGAATACAGAAGTGGACTCAGCTTTAGAGGAAATGGATGTATTAATAATGATAACTGATGAGTTTAACAAAGTGGGACCCGGGGATGAATTTGTAATTGAAAAAATCAAAGACACCAAAGCAAAAAAAATACTTATAATAAATAAAATAGATAAGTTTGACCAGGAAGCAGCCATGCGTATTGCGGCTGAATTCGATAAATATGATGTCTTTGATGATATAATGCCCATATCTGCACTTAATAACGTCGGCGTAGATGCTTTAGTTAAATTAATAATTAAATATTTAAAACCGGGACCGATGTTTTTTCCTGCAGATTATATAACTGACAGACCTGAGCGCTTTATTGTTTCAGAAATTATAAGGGAAAAGGCACTCATGTATTTACAGGAAGAGGTTCCCCACGGAATTGCAGTTGAAATTGAAGAAATGAAGGAAAGAAAAAAACGCAGCCTTGTTGATATAAGAGCCAATATTTTATGTGAGAAAAAGTCTCACAAAAGCATTATCATCGGCAAGGAAGGAAGAAAAATAAAAGGTATAGGCAAAAGCGCAAGGGAAGATATAGAAAGGCTTTTGGGCAGCCAAGTAAATTTACAGCTTTTTGTAAAAATTTCTGAAAACTGGCGTGATGATAATTATAGGTTAAAAACATTAGGGTATGATAAATGATAGAGGAAGAAATTCTTATTCTAAAAGAAATAAGTTATAAAGAAAATGATAAAATTCTTCATGCCTTATCAAGAACAAGAGGTAAAATTCAGATTATTTCAAAAGGCTCAAAAAAAAGCAGCTCACATTTAATGAATGCATCACAGAGCTTCGCATATTCAAAATGTACCCTCAATGTATCAAAGGATATGTATATATTAACTTCTGCAAAGCTTTTGGATAATTTCTACAACTTGAATAACAACATTAATGCTTATTATAATGCATGTTATATTTTAGAGCTTATAAGCTATGTGGCACAAGAAAATGAAGTTGATTCGAGAGTATTTGATATGACAGTGTCCGTGATTTCTCATCTGAGTAATTTTAAAAATGAACATGACAAGCTTACCGCTGCTTATGAACTAAAATTGGCAGCCATGCTTGGGTACAAGCCTGATTTTCTTCATTGTCTGCACTGCGGCTCTTCGATAAATGACAAGGTTAAGTTTTCCATAACAGAAGGAGGAGTTTTTTGCTCTAAATGCGTAAATTTTGGAAATGGAATAAATGTCACATATAATGAAATACTAATTATGGATAAAATTTTAAAATCTAAATTTGAAAATATTGGCTTTATTGAAGTACCTAAGACTATAATGAACTTAATAAGAAAATTCTTGTTTTATTATATTGGAAAGGACAATTTTACTACACTAAAGCTACTATAAAAGAAAGGATATTCATATGGAAAATGATAATTTACACAAAATCGATGAAATTTTAAAGCGTACAAATACTGATTACGGCACTGCAAAAGAAGCTTTGGAAGCTGCTAACGGGGATGTGCTTGAAGCTATAATATTGATTGAAAATCAGCAAAAAGGAAGAATATCAGGCTCTTTCAGAGGAGAGCAGATAATGGCTCAATTGAAGGATATTTTGGCAAAAGGGAATGCTACAAAGCTTACAATTAAGAAAGATAATGATGTTATAATCAATATACCAATTACTGCGGGATTGGTAAGTGCTGTGGTTGCGCCTTTCCTGTCAGCAGCCGGGATAACCGTAGCCCTTCTTGCAAAATGTTCAGTGGAAATAACCCAAACAGACGGCAAAATAATAGACCTTGGACAAAAAGTTGATGAAGGAATGGATGTTGTAAAAGATGCTATGAAGGATTTTAAAAAAGGCGCATCGAATTTAAAAGATGATTTAAAAACCGGCACAAAAAACATGAAGGATGATATAAAAACCGGAGCAGAGAACATGAAGGATGATATAAAATCCGGTGCAGAAAATATGAAAGATGATATCAAAAACTCTTTTGACAGAAATAGTGTGCATTTTTAAAAGAATCTCTTGACATAAAAAGATTATTTTGTTACATTATAGTAAATTAAGACAGTGAGAAAGAGGAGTATTCTATGCTTAATTTACAGAGAGTCAGTCAAGGTGAAAGCTGATAAGTATGTGTAGAAGAAAGGAGCTTTTGAGTCTAAGACTTTTAAGAGGATGAGGCGCAATGCCTTGTCAAATAGGGTGGAACCGCGGAAGTGAATCTTTCGTCCCTATATGGGATGAAAGATTTTTTGTATGCCCTAACCCCATTTTTCTGAGGAATGGGGACACCTCTACTATCAGTTAGCCTTTGGAGTAAGAGGAATGTCCCCGAATATGATTTTCTGAAAAATGGCGGTAGGT
>DNNJ01000247.1:0-300 GCA_003487955.1 Clostridiales bacterium
CCAATTTATGCGACGCAAGGAGCGAATAAATTGGTGAATGAGACTGCGAAATCTCATGAGATTCTTCACTGCGTTCAGAATGACGCTCCGCGGGTTACTCATAGTGATCTTTTTTGCGATTTGTTTTTGTACCTTGCAGAATCCTGCCATATACAATATAATTAATGAGTAAACTAATTTGAAAGGGTCTGTAAATGATAAATATTAAAATAGAAGAAGCAGCGGATATATTAAATGCTCGATGTACAGGTTGTAATTTGGACAAGTATATAACCGGCGTAAGTATTGATTCAAGAAACG
>DNNJ01000247.1:619-2495 GCA_003487955.1 Clostridiales bacterium
AGCAACATTGTGGAATATGGATGAGCCAAATCCTCCCCTTGATATTGCAGTTATTTTAGTTGAAGATACCGTAAGAGGACTTCAGGAGTTATCAAGGTATTACAGAAATAAGTTAAAAACAAAAATAGTGGGCGTGACGGGAAGCAACGGGAAAACATCCACAAAGGATATCACTGCTGCAATATTATCTCAAAAATATAAAACACAAAAAACAATGGGAAACTACAACACAGAAATCGGTGTGCCCTTCACACTTTTAAGCTTGAACGAAGACTGTGAAGCAGCTGTTATTGAAATGGGTATGGAAAGAAAGGGAGAAATTGATTTTTTAACTGATTTGGTACAACCTGCAGTTGCAATTATAACAAGCGTAGGTTTAGTACACATTGATAATTTTCCTTCCATTGAAGAAATAGCCAAGGCAAAACTTGAAATAGTCAAAGGCATCAAAGATGGCGGCTTATTCATTTATTTCGGTGATGACAGGCTGATTGAAGAAACCGTGAGAAATACTGAAATTAACGAAAGCATTAGAAAGCAGACATTCGGTTTAAATAAAAACAATACCATATGGCTGAAGGAATTTAATCAAGACTTGGACGGTATTACAATCAGAGTGAGTGATGAAAGCTTTGATGAGCTGCATATTGATATTTTAGGCAAACATCAGGCTTTAAATGCCATGGCTGCAATTTTGGCTGCTCAGGAATTTGGAATGAACCCGGAGGAAATTCGTTCAGGACTTTTAAAGATTGAAAAAACAGGTCTTAGAAACGAAGTTATAAATATTAACAAATGTCAAATTTTAAATGATTGTTATAAATCAAATCCCGTAAGTATAAATGCAGCTCTAAATATTTTTGAATTATTCAAGTCAAAAAAGAAAATTGCTGTATTGGGTGATATGCTTGGCTACAGAGAAATGAGCCATGATATCCACTACAATGTAGGGGAAAATTTATTGCACTATCATATTGATGAATTGATTACAATAGGCAAGGAAGCTAAATATATAGCCAAAGCTGCCAAGGAAAATACAAATATCAAAAGCATAGTTGAATTTGATACAAAAGAAGAAGCAGCTTTGTATTTAAAGAAATATCTCAGTGAAGACTGTACAATTTTAGTCAAGGGCTCAAGGTTTTTAAAACTTGAATATATAGCAAATAAATTAAAGGAGTGGGAAAATGAATAAAACAAAATTAGCCATATTATTTGGAGGCAAATCTGATGAATATTCTGTTTCATTACATTCAGCAGCAGCGATTATAGACAATATTCCTGAAGAATTGTATGAAGTTACATTGGTTGGAATAACAACGGAAGGCGAGTGGTTTCATTACGAAGGGAGCACGGGAAAAATAAATGACGATACATGGCATAAGGGACAATTAAGTCCTGTGCTATTAAGTATGGGCGATTTTAAAGGATTGATTAAACTGAATGAAAAAGACAATACCTATGAGAAGATTGAAATAGACTGTATTTTTCCCGTTCTCCACGGCAGAAACGGAGAAGACGGCACAATTCAGGGAATGTGTCAGATGTCCGGTCTTCCCTTTGTAGGCTGTGACATGACTTCATCAGCTGTATCCATGGACAAGGAATACACACATATGATATGTGAAATGTCGGGAATTAAAACTGCTCCTTTTATGTCAGCAGTAAATCATAAAACTTTAAATATTAAAGAGTTATATGCAGAGGCTTTTGAAAAACTGTCCCTTCCCATGTTCATCAAGCCTGCCAACAACGGCTCTTCCATTGGCATAAGCAAGGTGAGAAACTATGATGAATTTGAAAAGGGAATTATGGAAGCCTTTGAATATGACAATAAAATAGTTCTTGAATCAAATATTGAAGGATTTGAAATAGG
>DNNJ01000247.1:2764-3521 GCA_003487955.1 Clostridiales bacterium
TATGTTGAAAAATATTCTCAGCATAATTCAAAAATATATTGTCCTGCACGAATCAGCGATGAGCTGAAAGCTCAGGCAAAAGAAATTGCCGCAAAGACCTATAAGGCATTAGGCTGCAAAGGACTTTCCCGGGTGGATATGTTTTTAACTCCTGAAAATGATATATATTTAAATGAAATAAATACAATACCGGGGCTTACAGGTCTAAGCAGATATCCTTCCATGCTTAAAAAAATCGGTATCGAATATAAGGATTTGATCGTTAAGCTTGTGGAATTGGCAATGGAAAGATAAAATCTATTATCGGGTTATTGACAAATTCACTTTATGTCATCTTTTTTAATGTTGATTTGTTCTTGAGCGGCCGCCGTAAATATTGTCTGACTAATATTATTGATAAACTTTCCAAGTATTAGCTGGTCTTTTGCATCGATGTCATCTATTAATAGAATTCCTAACAACGTTGACAAAAGTACAAATTGCTTCGGAGGCATGGTAGTGATGCATGAAATCAGTGACTTGTATGTAGTATTTGTTTTATTTTCGATAGCCTTATCATCAGATTCATCAATATTTAATTTTCTGATTATACCTTCAAATACAAGACTTTCTTTGTCCATACATAAACTCCCCTAATACTTTCTTGATTAATATATGTTTTAAATCAGTTAAAGTTACCATAAAAGCAAGTACCGAATAAAAAAAGAGAACGGCTTGCCGTTCTCTTATACTAACTTTCAGATATAGTCATTGCTAT
>DNNJ01000362.1 GCA_003487955.1 Clostridiales bacterium
ATTCACTATGATACCACAGGGCAGGAAATTATCAGGCAGTTAAATGACATTGATATATTTACAGCAGGAGTCGGTTCCGGAGGAACTATATCCGGAGTGTCGAAAAGGCTGAAAGAATACAATAAAAATATAATTACTGCAGGTGTTGAGCCTTCAAAGTCACCGGTATTGTCGGGCGGCAGCCCGTCACCTCACAAAATTCAAGGAATTGGGGCAGGCTTTATACCGGGAGCTTATAACGGCAGTTTTGTAGATGAAATAATTACAATTACCGATGAGGAAGCAATTGATACTGCTGTAGAGGTTTCGGCAAGAATTGGAATGCTGATAGGAATTTCATCAGGTGCTAATGTAGCTGCAGCTAGAATACTGTCACAAAAATACGGCAATAATAAAAAGATTCTTACCATAGCTCCTGACGGGGGAGAAAAGTATTTATCGGTAGTTAAGTATTAATTGAAAGGAATGATAGCAATGATTAAATTAATAAGCTCAATAATTGAAGATATAGATTCTGTGTTTGACAGAGATCCTGCTGCAAGAAACAGGATGGAAGTATTGCTTTTGTATCCTCATACTAAAGCATTGATAGCATATAAAATTTCTCACAAATTATATTTAAAGAAAAGGTATTTTTTAGCAAGACTAATATCAAACATTGCAAGACACAGGACAGGAATTGAAATTCATCCGGGCGCAACTATTGGGAAGGGACTTTTTATTGACCATGGCATGGGTGTTGTAATAGGAGAAACAGCAGTTGTAGGGAATAACGTGACAATGTTCCATGGAGCTACCTTGGGGGGTACCGGAAATGAAAAGGGGAAAAGACATCCCACTGTTGGGGACAATGTAGTAATAGGGGCATCAGCAAAGATACTCGGAAACATTTATATTGCTTCAGGTACCAAGGTAGGTGCAAATGCTGTTGTATTGAAGGATACCAGTCCTAATTCAACAGTTGTCGGGATTCCTGCAAGAGAGGTCAATAAAGGGAGCAAAATCATCAGCTTGGGCGAATATGCAATTTAATGTATGGGGACACATCTCTACCTCAGGGAAAGTCTCTGCGGGACAGAGAAATGTCCCCAATTTGTGGGGGACACATCGTGTCCCCAACTGTTTACATAATGTCAATTATGTAATCCATGCTTTCTATTCTTTCGGATTAACATTATCATAGTTTACTATTGACGGCTCACCTTCTTCGATTATTATGTGTCCTGATTCATAAGGCCCCCCGTCAATTGTTATATATACTTCCTGAACTCCGTAGTAGTTTCCTAAGGTATTGGTTAAGCTTTGAAGTATCAATGCTTCAAAACTTGCACCCGCATTCATTTCTGTTATAAACTCCTTCGACAAATCAATATGTACGCTGTTTTCTTCTTCATCAAAGTATAATTCATTGATTTTGGTATTGGAACTTAAAACCTCATAAATAGACAGGTCTTTGACTACTTCTTCTATAACATCGATAGGTTCATCATTGGTGTTAAATTCAATTTGAACATCTATTGTATCAATTGAGCCATCTATAGTAGGATAAAATAAGGTTATGGTTTGTATCAGAGGTATATTATTTTCTACAGATGATAAGGTTGAGGATACTTCATAACCTTCACCGGAGCTGATTGTTTTAACCAGTCCCACATCCTTTGCATAATAATTTACAGTCTTTCCTTCTTCCCCTTCCAAGGTAACTTCAATTGTCTGATAATTGCCGATGGTAGTAACCACTTCTTTTGATAAGCCGGTTATGGTTGCTGTTGTGTTTTCATCATAAGCCCACGAATTTCCTTCTTTTAACGGACTTTTTAAGAGTATCTTTCCCTCTCCATATTCATTGTTTAAAAAGTTCTGCCTAAAATAGGTTTCACCTCTTGAATATAATAAAGTCAATTGATCATCCTTTATCTCCAACACATTAACTGATTCTGTTCCACCGTTGTTTGTTCGATTCTGAATGCGGTTATCTGAAATATAATCAACGAATGCCACATAAGCTGCAAATTCATTCTCTTTACCTTCATATGAATATTTTGTATTTTCGGTAATAGGATAATATTCTTCTATTGACATTTTCTCACCATTATCGGGCTTTTCAGGTGAAGGAAGAATACTATCACAAGCTGTAAGTATCATAGCAAACACTATCGAAATTAATAATAACTTTTTCATAACGCTCTCCTTTTTGCAAAATTTTGGTTAATTTATTATACCCAAAATAATTACTATTAATTACCGGCATAAAAAAATAACCGGATGTTCCGGTTATTAATTGACTTTCCGTAATTTGTTTTTATAATAAGAATCAAAGCTTTCCCAATGTCTTAAGGAATCAACCATGTACTCTGTTACATTCATATCATAAACTTCATTTAAGAGATTAGAAGAAATAACATCATTTGTATTACCGTAAGCAGCTATATTTCCATTATCCAAAACAAGCATATTATCAGACAATTTTGTTGCTAAATTCAAATCATGCATTACACCGATTACCGAATGACCTTCATATTTTGACCAATCCCTCAAAAAATCTATTAATTCCGTCTGATGTTTTAGATCCAAATGGTTTGTGGGTTCATCAAGAAGTATTATGCTTGGCTCTTGAGCTAAGGTTCTTGCCAAATAAACCCTTTGAAGCTGCCCTCCCGACAAAGTACTGATTTGCTTATGCTTTATATTCAAAAGACCTACCGCCTTTAAACATTTATCTGTATATTCTCTGTCTCTTGCGGAAGGCTCCTTAAATGTCCTTCCCTTCATATGAAGATATCTTCCAAGAAGTACTGTTTCGTAAATGCTGTATGAAAAGTAGATAGTTGAAATTTGGGACATAACAGCTATTTTCTTTGCAACTTGTTCCCTCTTCATATTATTTATATCAGTTCCGTCTATTTTTATAATTCCATCATGGGAGATAATTCCTGAAATCGCCTTAATAAGTGTCGTCTTTCCGCAACCGTTGGGACCGATTATGCAAAGACTTTCACCTTCTTTAACGCTTAAGGAAATATTATATATTACATCAATTCCGTTATAACCTGCAGATACATTTTGTAAAGTAAGCATAGTCTATACCCCCTTTCTTCTTGAAAAGTATACATAAGCAAAAAACGGTGCCCCTATTAATGCCGTAATTGCTCCCACCGGCAATTCTGAAGGCGATATGATTGTTCTGGCTACCAGGTCACAGATAACCATGAATGAACCGCCAAAAAACATTGACATTGGTATTACTGTTCTGTGATTGGAGCCGAATATTTTTCTTACCACATGAGGTGCAATTAGATCTATGAATCCGATTACTCCCACAAATGCAATGGCGCTGCCTGTCAGTGCTGCCGAAAGGCTGAGGAGGCTCCATTTGATTTTGTGAACATCCACTCCCATGGTGAATGCCTGCTCCTCTCCAAAAGTCATTATATCCATTTCTTTTGTATAACTTTGTAAAATTATTATACCGACTAATACCAGGGGGAAGAGTATCATTACACTAGACCAGTCTTTCAATGAAAAACTTCCCATTTGCCAATAAGTAAGCTGTGCAAGGTGGTCTCTTGCTATAGCCATTATGAGAGTCAGTATTGCATTCACAAATAATGAAAAAACCATACCCACCAAAATTATTGTATTAGTTTCCAAATTTTTATCCATCATAGCTGCAAACTTTACAGCAGCAAAAACTGTCACCATACCAAATATCAAGCCGGTAACAGGCAATGTGAACAATCCCAAGAAAGGTATATTGAACCCTGTAACTATAACTATTGCTGCTCCTAATGAAGCACCAGAAGACACACCAAGGGTGTAGGAAGAAGCAAGAGGATTCTTCAAAACCGACTGCATTACCGAGCCGCTTACAGCTACAGCACCTCCCACTAAAAATGCCAATAGAGCTCTTGGTAGTCTTAATTTCCATATTATTGATACGGAAGGAGTACCTTGTATTTCAGCAGGAAGCGGTGTAGAAAATATTTTGTTTGATATTACACTTATTATATGGGAAGGGGGGACGTTAACACTTCCTAATCCCACTCCCATCATTAATACTATAATACTTAATATTATTGATAATATAATTTTATATTTTAATTTCATTGATATATGTCCGGATATATGGCCCTTGCCATTTGCTCTAAGCCTGTAATAATATAGTGGTTGGGATGTGAGGTTGCATAATTGTCAACAAAGTACACATCATTATTTTTAACCGCTTTCATATTTTCCCATCCGGAACGGGATTTTATTTCTTCAACAGGAGCTTCAATATAATCTACATTTGTAATAATCACATCCGGATCAGACGCAATAACAACTTCTTCTGAAACTGAAATCCACATGTCATGCTCAGCTAATACATTTTCTGCACCGATTATTTCAATCATTTCATTTAAAAATACTCCTGCACCAAAGCTGTAAAGTGTTGGTGCTGCAGCAATTTCAAAATAAACTGTCTTCTTATCTTCAATGGACCTGCCGGCTTTTTCCATTTCTTCAATCTTAGATATCATGCTGTTTACCAGGTCAACACCTTCTTTTTCAGCATCAAGAGAGTGTGCAAAAAATAATATGTCCTCATAAATTCCCTCTATACTGATACTTGCCGGTACATATGCCACACAAATGCCCATATCTCTAATAGGTTTGTAAGGATCATTACCTTCCGCCATCACCATTCCGGTCGTATAAATTATATCCGGCTCTAAAGCAACCATTTGCTCTGCATCCGGTGCCATCATATCGAACAAGGGTATACCTTCAGGCAGTCCTTCAATATCCTTTGAATATTCATCGGCTGCAATTATTTTATCACCAAAACCTAATTCAATTAGTATTTCCGTATTGGCAGGTGATATGGAAATTATTTTGTTGATTTCATTTGGTATGGATATTTCATTGCCTGCTCTGTCTATTTTGGGCAATGTTATGTTTTTCTCCTCTGATTGAGGAGGTTTCGCTTCGCCATTATCAGGTGTACAAGCAGGGTATA
>DNNJ01000067.1 GCA_003487955.1 Clostridiales bacterium
TCTGTTGTTCTGAAATAAAACTGTGGTCTGTATCCGTTAAAGAATGGAGTGTGTCTTCCACCTTCTTCTTTAGTTAGTACATATACTTCTGCGTTGAATTTTGTATGTGGTGTTATTGAACCCGGTTTTGCAAGAACCTGGCCTCTTTGGATTTCATCTCTCTGAACTCCTCTAAGAAGTGCTCCGATATTGTCTCCTGCCTGTGCCTGATCAAGTAATTTCCTGAACATTTCAACTCCCGTACATACAACATCTCTCGGCTCATCTGAAAGTCCTACTATTTGTATCTTATCCTGAACCTTCAATACTCCTCTTTCAACTCTTCCGGTTGCAACTGTTCCTCTTCCTGTAATTGAGAACACGTCTTCTACAGGCATTAAGAAAGGTTTGTCAATATCTCTTTCAGGTGTTGGTATCCAAGCATCTACCTCTTCCATCAATTTAAGAATTTTTTCAGCCCATTCGCCGTCCGGTTCTTCAAGAGCTTTTAAAGCTGAACCAACTATGATAGGAGTATTGTCTCCGTCAAATTCATATTCGGTAAGTAATTCTCTTACTTCCATTTCAACCAATTCAATTAATTCGGGGTCATCTACCTGGTCTTCTTTGTTCAAGAAAATAACAAGTCTTGGTACACCAACCTGTCTTGAAAGAAGGATGTGCTCTCTTGTCTGAGGCATAGGACCGTCAGCTGCTGATACAACCAAAATTGCTCCGTCCATCTGAGCTGCTCCCGTAATCATGTTCTTAACGTAGTCAGCGTGTCCCGGGCAGTCAACATGTGCATAGTGTCTGTTTTGTGTTTCATATTCAACGTGAGAAGTTGAAATAGTTATTCCTCTTTCTCTTTCTTCAGGAGCTTTGTCTATGTTGTCATAGCTTACGAATTCTCCTGTTCCATATTTTTTGTTCAAAATAAGTGTAATTGCTGCTGTTAATGTAGTTTTGCCGTGGTCAACGTGACCAATTGTTCCTATATTAACATGGGGTTTATTTCTTTCAAATTTTGCTTTAGCCATTTCTTTTCCTCCCTTAGGTAGTTTTATTTATGTTGTTTTATTTTATAATTTTTTCAGCTACGTTGTCTGGTACTTTTTCGTAGTGATGGAATTCCATTGAATAAGAAGCTCTTCCTTGAGACAATGAACGCAGCGTTGTAGCATATCCGAACATTTCTGATAATGGTGCATATGCATCCACAACCTTTATTCCGCTTCTGTCAGAGAAACCTTCTATACGTCCTCTTCTTGAGTTTACGTCTCCCATAACATCCCCCAAGTATTCTTCCGGAGTTGTTATTTCAACTTTCATATATGGTTCTAAAAGAACCGGTGATGCTTTTTCCATTGCCTGCTTAAAAGCCATGGAACCGGCAATCTTAAATGCCATTTCGCTTGAGTCCACTTCATGGTATGTTCCATCATACAATGTAACTTTAAAATCTATTACCGGATAGCCGGCTAATATACCATTTTCTGCTGCGCCTCTAACTCCGGCTTCAACAGCAGGTATATATTCTTTCGGAATAACTCCGCCTGTGATAGCATTGACAAAAGTAATGCCCTGACCCATCTCTTGAGGCTCCAAGATAATTTTAACATGACCATACTGTCCCTTGCCTCCTGACTGTCTTGCATACTTAACATCAACGTCTGCATTACCTGTAACTGTTTCTTTGTAAGAAACTTGCGGCTTACCTACATTTGCTTCAACTTTGAATTCTCTTAACAGTCTGTCGACTATTATTTCCAAATGCAGCTCGCCCATTCCTGCAATAATTGTCTGTCCTGTTTCCGGATTTGTATATGTTTTGAAAGTTGGGTCCTCTTCAGATAACTTTTGAAGTCCGATACCCATTTTATCCTGCCCTGCTTTTGTTTTAGGTTCAATTGCCACTTCTATAACAGGTTCAGGGAATACCATGGATTCCAAAACTATGGGGTGGTCAGGATCACACAATGTATCTCCTGTAGTTGTAATCTTTAACCCGACAGCAGCATCAATATCTCCTGTATAAGATTCTTTAATCTCTTCCCGCTTATTGGCATGCATCTGAAGAATTCTGCCTATTCTTTCTTTTTTGTTCTTTGTTGAATTCAAGACATAACTGCCTGATTCCAATACTCCCGAATAAACTCTGAAGAATGTAAGCTTCCCTACAAAGGGGTCTGTTGCTATTTTAAATGCCAATGCAGACAGCGGGGCATCATCTGATGCTTCTCTTACTATTACTTCATCGGTGTCAGGATCAAATCCTTTCAACTGAGGAACTTCTAATGGATTCGGCAAATAATCAACAATTGCATCAAGCATAAGTCTTACGCCTTTGTGTTTGTAAGCTGTACCGCATAAAACCGGCACAATTTCATTGTTTATTGTGCATGTTCTTATTGTTTTTTTAAGCTCTTCAACCTGAATTTCTTCGCCGTTTAAGTATTTTTCCATTATTTCTTCATTGAAATCTGATAAAGCTTCTATAAGTTTATCTCGGTATTCCTGAGCCTGAGCTAGATAAGCTTCAGGTATACCGATAACTTCTAAATCTGTTCCTTCATCATTATTATATCTTGTTGCATTCATAGAAACTAAATCTATAATAGTGTTAAACTTATCCTCAGCTCCTATGGGCAACTGAATAGGAACAGCATTTGCTTTTAGTCTTTCCAACATGGTGCCAACTGAATAAAAGAAATTAGCCCCCATTTTATCCATTTTGTTTACAAAACATATTCTTGGCACATGATATTTATCTGCCTGTCTCCAGACAGTTTCTGACTGTGGCTCAACGCCCATTTTAGCGTCAAATATTGCTACAGCACCATCCAATACTCGGAGTGACCTTTCAACTTCAACCGTGAAGTCTACGTGCCCGGGCGTATCGATGATATTAACTCTTACATCTTTCCATTTACAAGTAGTAGCAGCTGAAGTTATTGTAATTCCTCTTTCCTGCTCTTGCTCCATCCAGTCCATTTGTGCTGCACCTTCATGAGTCTCTCCTACCTTATGAATTTTACCGGTATAGAACAGGATTCTTTCGGTGCATGTAGTTTTTCCTGCATCAATATGCGCCATTATTCCAATATTCCTGGTATTCTCTAAAGAATATTCTCTCATTTTTTTCCCTCCTTCACGCTGCTTTTTGTTTTCTGTCTGGTATTACCATCTGAAATGTGCAAATGCTTTGTTAGCTTCTGCCATTTTATGTGTATCTTCTCTTTTCTTAACACTGGCTCCAACGTTGTTGGCTGCATCCATTAATTCTTTTGCAAGCCTTTCACGCATAGTCTTTTCTCCTCTTTTACGAGAATAAGCTACAAGCCATCTTAAACCTAAAGTCTGTCTTCTTTCAGGTCTTACTTCAATAGGTACCTGATAAGTAGCACCACCGACTCTTCTTGCTTTAACTTCCAACACAGGCATGATGTTGTTCATTGCTTTATTAAAAATTTCTTGCGGGTCTTCTCCCGTTCTTTCCTTTATGATGTCAAATGCACCATAAACGATACTTTGAGCAACTCCCTTTTTACCATCATACATAAGCTGGTTAATTAATTTAGTAACAACTTTATCCTTATATATAGGATCTTCCATTACTTCTCTCTTAGGTATGTGACCTTTTCTTGGCACTATGCTTCCCTCCTTAATAATATTTTTAATTCACAGGTACTCGACAATTAAATGCCGTCGTGCACATTTCATAATATATATTATGGCGTGTGCCGAATATCATCTTAATTATTTTTTCTTTTCCCTTTTGACTCCATATTTGGATCTTGCTTGTTTTCTTTTTGCTACACCAACTGTATCAAGGGTACCTCTTATTATATGGTATCTAACCCCCGGTAAGTCTTTAACTCTTCCTCCTCTGATAAGAACAACACTATGCTCCTGCAAATTGTGCCCTTCTCCGGGGATGTATGCTGAAACCTCCATACCTGTTGATAATTTTACACGAGCAATTTTTCTTAGTGCTGAGTTAGGCTTCTTTGGGGTTACAGTTTTAACTGATGTGCATACTCCTCTTTTTTGAGGCGAATTTGATTCATTCATTTTCTTTTTAAGAGTATTATAGCTTACATTCAATGCTGGAGAATCGGATTTGTAAGTAACTTGTTCTCTTCCTTTTCTCACTAATTGGTTAATTGATGGCATTCGTACACCTCCTTTACTTAAAAGTTTTATTTTAAAACGGCAGCTGCCGCTGCGTTTACGCCTATACCCGCAGACTTTCCAAGCTCTTTCATACTATCATAATAGATTATTTCAATATTCTTTTGATTGCAAATATCTGCGATTGTCTTGGTAACATGCAAATCAGCATCCTTTGATATATAAACTGTTTGCGCTTCGTCTCTTGACAAAGCTCTCAAAGTCTGCTTCTTTCCAATTACTATTTTTTTATCCGTAAACATTTCAATCCCCCTTATTCGGGAACATTTCAAGTACGGGGACATTCGGTGCGTCCCCATACCTTTAAACACTATTGGATTAAAACACTCAAGTATTCTATCATCTTATTTTTTAGATGTCAAACACTTTTTATATACCGCTTTATCCCGTTTA
>DNNJ01000060.1 GCA_003487955.1 Clostridiales bacterium
ATTTCATCAATTATATTTTTAACCCTTGTACCCTTGTTTCCTACACAGGAGCCTATTGGTTCAACATTGGGATCATGTGAAAAAACAGCTATTTTTGTTCTTGAGCCGGCTTCTCTTGCAATTGAATATATTTCAATGGTACCATCATGAATTTCGGGCACTTCCAGCTCAAATAACCTCTTGATAAGATTGGGATGGCTTCTTGACAACATAATGTTGGCACCTTTTCCTGTGTTTTTAACCTCTAAAATAACAGTTTTTATTCTGTCTCCGGGATTATATGCCTCGCCGAGAATTTGCTCATTAACAGATAGTATACCTTCAATTTTTCCTAAGTCTATAAATATATTACCCTTGTTTTCTCTTTGCACAACACCTGTCAATATATCTGATTCCCTGCCATAAAATTCACTGAAAATGGATTCCCTTTCAGCTTCGCGAATTTTTTGCAAAATTACTTGTCTTGCTGTTTGGGCTGCAATTCGGCCGAAATCCTTTTTGGGCTCAATTTGTAATTTAACTATATCCCCCAATTCGAATTTTAAATCAATTGTTTTTGCTTCTTCCAAAGAAATTTCCAAATTATTGTTTTCTACATTTACCACAACAGTTTTGTCTTGAAAAAGTTTATATTCACCGTTTGTTTTATCGATTTCAATACTGAAGTTTGTAGCTTTGCCGTAATTCTTCTTATATCCTGTTTCCAATGCAGACCTTATGGCTTCCAAAACTACGTCTTGCTTGATACCCTTTTCTCTTTCAAGCTCGATTAATGCATTTAAAATATCCTTGTTCATTTAAACAACCCCTCCATTAAAACTCCTCTATCACTCTATTTATTTTTGCCAGCTCATTCAATTCAATCTTAATTACATCTTCTCCTGATTCAATAACAATATTATTATCACCCTTTTCTTTTAATACGCCTGTTACAGACTTTTTGCCGTCTATTGGCTTGTAAAATTTAGCTTCAACCACATTTCCAATATTGTTAATATAATCTGCTTCTTTCTTAAAAGCTCTTTCAACTCCCGGTGATGATACTTCCAAAAAATATTGCTCATCTATTAAGTCAATCTCATCAAGCTTCTTATTCAAAATTCTGCTTATATCTGCTGTATCATCAACAGTTATTCCTCCCGGCTTATCTATGTAAATTCTCAAATACTTAAACGGTCCCTCTTTTACATACTCAATATCAAACAGTTCCATTTCCGTTGAGTTTAGTATTTCTTCTGCAATTTCCCTGACAGAAGATACGATATTTTTCTTGCTCATGTGTATATTCTCTCTCCTTTTATGCTGATATGCCTATTTTTAACGCTTAAAGCGCAGGGTCATACATGTAGAAAGAGTGGGGTCACCCACTCTTTCCGTCAAAATCTATCTTTTTAATAGTATATCACAAATGTTATTATAAATCAAACATTATTTTTTTGTATCTCCTTTACCGTATAAGCGATTTAATCATCCAGAAAATATAAAGCGGAATATTGATTAATCGTTCGTTATTTTTTATATTCTGCATTGAGGTTCTGACAGAAATTTCAGGCTTATATTTGTCTCGATAAACGCTAAGGCTGCGGGACTTTACATTCAATGCTGATTTAACTTCAATCGGAATAATTTTATCATCAAACTGTGCGATAAAATCCACTTCTGCCATATTACCCGACTTCCAGTAATATGGTACTTCTTTCAGCAAATTAACCAGCTCATTCAATATGTAATTTTCTGTTAACGCACCCTTGAATTCTGTATACAGAATTGAATCCTCATATATAGATGAAGCAGGAAGCTTTGATATCCTTCTCATAAGACCTATATCCGACATATATATTTTAAAATATTTTTGATTTTCATAAGCAGATAAAGGAATATATGGTTTCTCAATTTTAGTGACCTTGTAAATCATTCCTGCACTTATAAGCCATTGCAATGAGTTCTCCAAATCTTTCGCTCTGGCTCCGGGCTTTACGTAACCATAAATAAACTTTCCATTTTCTCTTGCAAGCTGACCCGGAATGCTTTTCCATATTAATGAGAGCTTAGGAAAATCCGTTGCAGGTGCATGTTTTGCAAAATCCAACACATAAGAATTTAATATATCATCCTGCTTTCTTTCGACCTCTTCAATATCTTTTGTATCTATCCAACCCTTAACCACTTCAGGCATACCACCTGTAACAAAATATGTTTTCAGCAAGGTTTTAAGCTTGTCTTCAAACATCTTGGGCATAGGCTCATTTATATTAACATTTTTTTCAATATACTCAACAAGCATATCTTCCCCGCAAGCATAAAGAAACTCATAAAGGTTCATAGGATACATCGTTATAAAATCCACTTTACCCACAGGAAATGACAGCGGCTTAGATAAGGAAATGCCCAAAAGTGAACCTGCACAAACAATATGATATTCCGGTAACTTCTCGCTAAAGTATTTTAATGATGTCAAAGCTTTATTACAGAATTGAATTTCATCGAATATTATAAGCGTAGTTTCAGGGTCTATTTTTTTCCCTTTTAAAACTCCAAGCTCCATGATAATTCGTCCCGGGTCAAGATCCTGTTCAAAACGCTCTGTCAAAGAAGGATTACCTTCAAAATTAAAGTATGCTATACCATCGTAACACCTTTTTCCAAATTCATTAAGTATATATGTTTTTCCACATTGACGAACACCTTTTATGATTAATGGTTTTCTGTCCTTTCTGTTTTTCCATTTTACCAGTTCATCCATTATTATTCTTTTCATATTATCGCGCACCCCTTATCATTATAAATACCTATTATGTTCAATTTGTTGCATTTTCCATATCTATAATAATATTATTGCCATCAATTGTCAAGATATTCATTGTTTTAATTATTTATTGCATAAAAAATTCAATACTTTTAGCAATGTGTTAATGCCTCAACAATTTGTCGAGCAATATAACCTGAATGTATTTATTATTTTTATAAAAGGTAATTTACGTTTTTTCTAATTGTTAGGAGTAAGTTGATCAAAGTACAGCCTTTTCACCAATTTACTGACATAAAATACAATGTTGATTGCAATATGGCAAATGTTTAACAGCATTTCATTACTCAGTTGGTGTTGCCATTGAAAATAGGTTGACTGAATCAAGCAGACTGCCTGAGCCATAGTACATTGCTGTTATAATGATATTCCCAGTTCGGAGTACAATGTCTTCAATTTCTCCTCTATCCTTTAATTCTATTTCAGTATTAGAAAAATAAGAAGCACTGTCGAAGCCATCAACGTGCAAAACAGTCATTTCCCCGGCACCTAATTTCATGCATAGCTCTTTCTCATAACGAATTGCCAAATCTTCATCCTTCATTTCATAATAGCTAACATTATATCCAAACGGCACCTCATAAGCATCCGGTATGTCCTGTACTGCGTACCAGTACTGTCTGACATATAATATCTTTGGAGCCACATAACGACTTTTTTCTATTACCGAATAGTTAGTTCTTATGTCGGAATTATGTTTTTCTATAAATTCCTCTGCTGCATACCATTCTTCAGGAGAAATTTGCTCCATAAGAGGTAGATTTAGATTGAGTGTATATTTGTCTAACGGAATAGTTTCTATACGTTTTGATTTCTCAAGTTCTACTATAATAATGAATAAACTTATAATAATTAATGCAATCATACATGATTCAAATATTCTGTGAGTCTTTACCAAAGGCTGTTTCCTGCGCTCCATAAGCAAGTTGATTCTTTTCTCCCTTTTAAAATATGCGACAGCATGCAGCATTCCCGATACCACGGCACAAATAAATCCAGCCAATATTCCCATCGGCAGCAATACATCATAATCAATTAGCATGCTTATAAAGCCTTCTGAATCAAAATTCAGTCTAATAAAAAGCATAACCATTAAAACAGCATACAAAAAAAACAGTATCGTTCCATAAATGCCTACTTGTTTATTAAGAGAATCTTTTATAAGTAAAGTAGAAATAGCTGCCTTATCTACATCATCATTTTCTGTTATAAAGATGTCAAAGTATCTTGAAAGTTTACCTACATATTTCCATCCGTGCATACCACAGCTTGTATCATCTGTGCGTGGATGAATGCAATATCGTACATTAACTGTTGACGATTCTTCAAAACCAAAAAACCTTCCTTTAATAAGTGTTAACTTAAGTCCTCGGTCAGCCATCGATTCCAGCCAACCTTCTATAGCTCCTATTTCAGCTTCATCATGTGGTAGAAAGAAATATTTGTACTTAAACATAGCAACCATCTCCTAAATATAATTTAAATAAATTATTATTAAATTATAGACTACTTATAAAAATAAATTAAATCTATAAACGGTGTAACATTGTAATATATATACTCAAGGCAAAACATGATATTCTAGTAAGTTAATACTAGAATATCAATAAAACACCCGGCAGCACATATAAATAATTTACAACCTAATAATTTCTGTATTGTAATTAGCTAAAATAATTGTACTCATAGAAAACATGAGGAAATTCAGTGCCTTTTTGATCCTTCTGGGAATAACATGCCCCTGTATATTTGTAGTGGCGTTCAAGACTCCAAGACTCTGTACTTTCATATTGGTCAAAATCATATGACCAATATGCATCTTCCATACCATATATCTCCGCATGGTGTATCATAGATGAAGCTACATAAGTAAGAATTGATACCCCTATGTTTTGACCCAAGGTTATTGGACCTATATGATAGGCCAAAATTGCTGCAACCACTGTGACTCCTAAATCTACAATAGTTTCAACTCCCCACTCATTTTTGTTTGCTTTATAGGTTGTTATATAATTAGTATACGTTGATGATGGTAGTAGTTAGTTCTCTATTATATAAACAATTTAACTGTCCAAATCGTTACACATTTTTTGAAAATAGTTTTTATTAATCTCTTTTAACAATTTATTTTTCTATACTTATAGCGATTTCCTTTAATATATCTGCGCTTGCTTCACCACAAATAACAAATTTATACTCTTCGTCTTGGAAGATAATGATATTATAGCTGTTATCTTTTTTTGTATACAAAAATCCTAACTGATTGTCTATAACAATGTTTTCTTTTTCGCAGTTTTCAGTATCTATTTGTATAGGACTATTTAGGGAGTTATATTCATAGGTTATATTTGTCCCGTCTGATTTGTTCGAATAAATTATAGTTCCTATACTTCCCATATTGTTTTTTAGAATTATTTCATAGTTATCAGGAATATATCTTGGATAATAATAACCTTCAAATTCTTCGATTTTAACGCTTTCAGTTGATTCATGTCGGAATTCTGTATATTCACCTTTATTTATTTCCATTAGATTTATAATTTTTAAAAAGAAAGCATTTACTTTTCCAAACAAAGGCGGATAGAACATAAATGTCAGCAAGATAATTGCCGAAGATGCAGCGATTGTTTTTATGATAAGCTTATTTCTACGATGTTTTTGACCAACTCTGTACATATTATTGATTTTATCAGTCATGTGTTTGTCAAAGTCAGAAAGCCCCGGAATCCTGACGTTGTCATCCGAAAATGATTCAAATAGCTCCATATCTTTATCGAACTGAACTTGTGCCGCACGGCGCAGCAAATGCTCATCTTCAGTGCTTAAAATTTCAGCAATTTTATCTTTGTCCTTCATAATGCTGGCTCCTCTCCTTTGATTTTTTTAAGGATGACCTGATTCTTAAAAGCATAACGCGTATTGTACCGGATTTAACATTAATCTCTTCAGCAATTTCTTTATTACTGTAACCCATATATTTCAAATTTAATATTTGTTTTTGCCTTGGGTTTAACACATCTATAGAATGTTTAAGTTCATCGTATGAAATTTCTGATATGGCTATTTCTTCTGCACTATTACATGGTGGAGAATACTCTTCGATTATATCTATATCACTGCATATGTTTCGATTTTTCTTATTAAGAATATTATATGATATGTTGTTAACTGTAACAATTATATATCTTTTTATTTCATAACTCTCTGAATCAATTATTTTTTTGTAGTTTTTGGCAATATTTACAAAGGCTTCTTCCACTGCATCTTCTGCTTCGTGCCAATCATTCAATTTAGAAAATGCAAGCTTTAACATCTGCATTCTGTATTTATTATATAATTCTAAAATGAAATCTCTTGAATGCTCATCATAATTAAAGGCTTCTTGATTTTTATCCATATTCCCCTCCCCATAATGTTTCAATTAATTATACAATATTATGCAGTATTCTACAAATATAATATAAAAGTTCAAAAAGTTCCATTGTAATAGGGAGTTTTAAATTATGCAGTATAAAAATAATTTCAATATACATTTGCTTAATCTGTAAAAGTATCTATTTGACACCTATGCATCTACTGTCAAAATTCACGAATAAAAAAACATAATAAACAATATATAAGAACTCTTAACGAGTCGCCATTATATAAACCATTTAACTGTCCAAAACGTTACATATTATTAGAAAATAATTTATTGAAAATTTGGAATAACTTTATTTTTCTATATATTTCCTTAAAAAGTAATATAGAAAAAACCCCATAATCAAATATCATGAGGTTTTATTAAACATAAAAATAACGTATTTTTTTTAATCTATTATCTTTTTAACTTCATCAATTATTTTCATCAAAGATGAATAGCACTTCAAAAAATCCTCTTTAGTAGCAGTAAAAAAATCATTCCCGGGGTATTTCGCATCAAAATAGTAATCGGTCAAATTTGCAAGCTCCTCTTCCGGTAGTTCAAAAGAAGGAATGTACCTGTTTATGGCTCTATAAATAGTCCGTAATGAATGAGTTTTTAATAATTTATCTTTGTCATCATAAACATAGGATAAAGTAATTATGTGTTTTAACAGCTTTTCTCCAATTTGCTGACATGAAATACAATGTTGATTGTAATAAGGCAGATGCTTAACAGCATTAAGATATTCTAAATCATTCATTGCAATATGATAATAATCATTCTTTATCATTAGAATCCTTCCTCCATAAAATTATTCTATTTTCTAATATACTTTCTGCTAATAAGCTGACATAGTTGCCTGTCAATTCATCTGATTTTATAAAAACAATATCGCAATTGTGTTCTTCGGCTATTGAGCGTAGATTGCCCTTTGTTATTCTGTCAGGAAGATGTTTTTCAAAGAGGAGATAAATATCGGAATCACTATTACAGGTAAAACTATTTTTTGCAACACTTCCAAAGATACCTATTTCTACAATGTCGCTCAAATCAGCTTCCAACACTTTTTTTATAACAGCATCGGCATTTTTCATCAGCTTTTGTCTTAAATTTTCTCTTGCATATACTAATTCTGTCTGCATATTTTCCTCCCCTTTCTATGTCCTTTTGATGATGTTATTATATCAAAATTGCATTAAAATATCAAATCATATATCATGAAGTTTTATGTTTAAACGCTATCATAGTTACTATTCATTCATACTTGCTAATCATTCCTTTTTTAAATAAATTGTATGGTGGCATATATGGGAGTTTAAAATGAGCAAAATTTCAAGTAGTGTGTTGATAAGGGGCTAATTATGAGCAAAATTTCAACTAATGTGTTGATAATTAAGAAAAACTCAGTAAATACACACATTAATTGAAATTTTGCTCACTTGCCTAAAATAAATTGAAGTTTACATCTGCAGTGAACAGTAACCTATCATATTATGGAAGAAATTTCACCGGCAAATATGCGTTCTCCAACCATTAAACATTGAAAATCGAGATTTGATTGGTTTCATCCATATTTTTCAGGCAGCCGTGGTTTTCCAACACTTCGATTACGGTCTTTGATACTTTTGCCCTCTTTATAATATCTTCAATAGAAATAAATTCTGAAATTTCTCGCTCTGCCTTAATATTTGCTGCCGCATTGGCACCAAGTCCCGGAAGTCCCATAAGAGGAGGCAGTATTCCTTCTTCTGTCAGAAGGAATTTTCTGTCATCTGATTTATATAAATCAACCTTTGTAAACTTATATCCCCGCTTGTACATTTCGTAAGCAACTTCAAGAACGGTAATTAAATTCTTTTCCTTTGCAGTCTTGTCATTTCCTTTTTCTTCAAGATATTTTATTGTGCTTAATATATGATTTTGTCCTTTTGTGACAATATCTGCATCAAAATCATCAACCTTTGTAGTAAAATATGCTGAATAAAAAGCTTCCGGGTAATGAACCTTAAAGTAAGCAATTTTAACTGACATGGTAACATATGCAACTGCGTGAGCCTTTGGAAACATATATTTAATAGTATTGCAGGAGTCTATGTACCACTTTGGAACATTCTGCTCCTTCATTGCCTTCTCATCCTCTTCCCTAAGCCCCTTGCCTTTACGGACTCTTTCCATTATGTCAAAAGCAGTTTTCTTTTCCACTCCCATTTGAATTAAATAAGTCATTATATCGTCACGGGTGGAAATAACTCCGCCGATTTCTGCATATCCTTGTTTTATTATCTCTTGGGCATTGTTAATCCATACATCGGTTCCGTGGGAAAGTCCGCTTATGCGTACTAAGTCAGAAAATGAGCTAGGCTTTGTATCCATAATCATCTGTCTTACAAAAGGAGTTCCAAATTCAGGTATTGCCAATGTTCCGGTGCTGCAGCCTATTTCATCCAAGGAAATACCAAGTATTTCAGGACTGTTAAATATGGTCATTGTATCCGGGTCATCTACAGGAATAGTTTCTTTGTTTACACCTGTTAAATCTTCTAACATACGTATAATACTTGGTGTATCATGACCAAGCAAATCAAGCTTTAAAATTCGCCCCGAAATTGAATGGTAGTCAAAATGTGTGGTTTTTGTTCCTGACTTTTCATTATTTGCAGGATATTGGACAGGTGTAAAATCATGTATATCCTTATCTGCCGGAACAATCATAACCCCACCCGGGTGCTGGCCGGAGGTGCGCTTTATACCTTGGCATCCTTGAATAAGTCTGTCAATTTCCGCTTTTCGTTTATTAATCCCTCTTTCTTCAAAATAATTTTTAACAAACCCAAAAGCAGTCCTGTCGGCAATTGTACTTATAGTACCGGCTCTGAAAACTTTTCCTTCTCCGAAAAGCTCTTCGGTATATTTCATGCAGACACCTTGCTCCTCACCTGCAAAGTTGAGGTCTATATCAGGCTCTTTGTCTCCTTCAAATCCTAAAAAAACTTCAAAAGGTATGTCATGACCTTCTTTAGCCATCAGGGTGCTGCATTTAGGGCAATATTTGTCGGGTAAATCAAACCCCGAGCCATAGCTTCCGTCTTCTATAAA
>DNNJ01000097.1:0-1255 GCA_003487955.1 Clostridiales bacterium
CGAATTCCCAAATTTTGCGACGCAAGGAGCGAAAAATTTGGTGAATGAGACTGCGAGATGCCCTAATCCTAACCCCATTTCAGTGAGGTGTTTTCTATAAACGAAGACACCTTTTTTGTGTCAAGGAGACAGAATTTAGATATTATAAATCCATTGACATATATGAGTTTTTTTGTCATACTTAATATAGGTTAATATTTTTTAAGACTTTTTTATTTTTAACCGGAAAGAGGTATATAATGAAAATCAGGTTTTTAGGTGCAGTAAACGGTGTTACCGGCTCAAACCACTTAATTCAGGCACAGGGTAAAAATATCATGCTTGATTGCGGTATGTATCAAGGCAGGGATGAGGAACTGAATGCAGAAGAATTTGCAGTAGCTCCGGCAGATATTGATTGCCTTTTATTAAGTCACAGTCATATTGATCACAGCGGAAGAATTCCATTGTTAGTGAAAAAAGGTTTTAAAGGAGATATTTATTGTTCAAAACCCACCTATGACCTTTGTGAGATAATGCTGATAGATTCAGCACATATTCAAGAAACAGAGGCAGAATGGAAAAACAATAAAGCAAAACGTTCAGGAAAAAAATTGGCGGAGCCATTGTACACGCAGGAAGATGCAATGAATAGCCTGCAGTATTTCAAACCTGTTTTATACAATCAAATTATAAATATTGATGAAAATATTACCGTAAAATTTAATGATGCCGGTCATATTTTAGGCTCTTCAATCATTGAAGTATGGATTAAGGATGAAGAAGATACTATTAAGATAGTATATTCAGGGGATTTGGGCATGCATGAAAAGCCTATATTAAAAGACCCGGCTCAAATAGACAGAGCGGATTATTTAATAATGGAAGCAACCTACGGTAATAGAGTTCACGAAAACATCGAGCAAAGAACAGAAGAGCTGATAAATATTATATTAAAAACAACTAAGAGAGGAGGCAGCGTAATTATTCCTTCCTTTGCAGTGGGAAGAACACAGGAGTTAATTTATGAGCTGAATAAATATTATGACAGCCATTTGAATGAAATCGGTACCAAGGAAAATGAACTCCGAAAGATACCGGTCTATATAGACAGTCCGCTTGCAATTAAAGCAACAGAAGTATTTAGAAGGAATAGCCATGCTTTTGATAAAGAAGCAAAAGATTATATAATGAAAGGGGACAACCCTTTGGATTTTGAAAATTTGCACTTTACCCAAAGCGCAGATGAATCCAAGCAATTGAATTTTTCAACAGA
>DNNJ01000097.1:1498-3367 GCA_003487955.1 Clostridiales bacterium
CCGAAAATTATTATTTCTGCCAGCGGAATGTGTGAAGCAGGAAGAATAAGACATCACTTGAAGCATAATCTCTGGAGGAAGGAAGCAAGTATTGTATTTGTAGGCTATCAAGCAGAAGGAACATTAGGCAGCAGGTTATTAGAAGGAGAAAAATGTGTGAAATTATTTGGCGAAGATATAAAGGTTAATGCTGAAATTTACAATGTTGAAGGATTTTCAGGACATGCCGATAAACCTGCTCTTCTTAACTGGATTGGCAGCTTTAAAGAAAAGCCGGGGAAAATTTTTATAGTTCATGGAGAAAAGGATTCAAAAGAAGATTTTGCAAAAGAAGTAAAAGATAAGTTTAATATAAATAGTATAATTCCTGAATACAATGTTGTTTATGATATAAAAAAGAAAAATGTAATAAATGAAGTATTTCTTGAAACTGAAAAACAAAAAATTAAGGATAAACAAATTAAAGAATTATTAAAAGAAGTTGAAGAACTAAAGAAGACATTTGAAAACGCATTAACAAACACAGAAGGTTGTCTGAGGTTAGAAGATATTAACATTGATAAATACAAAAAGATAAACAACAATATCAAAAGTCTTGAAAATGAAATTATGAATTTAACCATTATCAGTGCAAAATAGATTTCTTGTAGAAAATTAATAGGAGGACGAATATGAAAGTTTTAATGACAGGCAATGAAGCAGTTGCTCAGGGAGCTTATGAAGCAGGTGTTCAATTTGCTGCAGCATATCCCGGAACACCAAGTACAGAAATATTGGAAAATATATCTCTTCGCAAGGAAATAACAGCAGAATGGGCGCCAAATGAAAAGGTGGCAGTTGAATCAGCATTTGGTGCAAGCCTTGCAGGAGCAAGAGCTTTAACAGCAATGAAACATGTTGGACTTAACGTTGCAGCCGACCCGTTTTTTACAATTGGCTACACAGGTATTAACGGAGGAATGGTATTAGTAAACGCAGATGACCCTGGGCTTCATTCTTCTCAGAACGAGCAGGACAACAGATACTATGCAAGAATGGCTAAGGTAGCTATGCTTGAGCCAAGCAACTCACAGGAAAGTAAGGACATGGTAATAAGAGCCATGGAAATCAGCGAAAAATATGACGTCTTGGTAATGCTCAGAATGACTACAAGAGTTTGTCACAGCAAATCAATCGTTGAAACAAGCGAAAGAATAGAAGTTCCGGTAAAGCCATACGTGAAAACTCCGCCAAAATACATTATGGCACCTGCTAATGCAAAAGCAGCACATATAGTAGTTGAGAAAAAACTTGAGGAACTTGAAAAGTTTTCAAACGAAACAGAGCTGAATTATATCGAATGGAATGATAAAAAAATCGGTGTTATTTCGGCAGGTGTTGCTTATCAATATGCAAAAGAAGTATTTAGCAGCAGCGCATCATATTTAAAATTAGGATTTACTTTCCCGCTTCCAATGGAAAAAATCAAAAAATTTGCAGAAGAAGTTGAAACACTTTATGTAATTGAAGAATTAGAACCTTTTATGGAAGAACAGATAAAAGCTGCCGGCATTAAATGTATCGGCAAAGAAAAGATTCCCAATACATGGGAGCTTAATCCTGATATTGTTAAAAAATCAATTTTCGGTACCGAAAATGAAATTATTGACTATGACAGAACAATAGCAGTGGGAAGACCTCCTACTCTTTGTGCAGGTTGTCCTCATCGTGCATTCTTTTATCAATTGTCAAAGAAAAAGAATACTATTGTAACAGGAGATATAGGCTGTTATACATTGGGCGGAGCACCTCCGTTAAATACAATGGATACGACAATTTGCATGGGTGCAAGCATAAGTATGGCACATGGTGCAAAAAAGGTATTTGAAA
>DNNJ01000097.1:3690-4254 GCA_003487955.1 Clostridiales bacterium
TTTAACAAAGGAAATACCATAACATGCATTTTAGACAACAGAATAACAGCAATGACAGGGCATCAGGATAATCCGGGAACAGGTTATACACTTCAGGGAGAAATTACAGACACTGTTCAAGTTGAGCCTATAGTAAGAGCTCTTGGTATTAAACACATAAAAACCGTAAATCCGATGAAGCAGGATGAAATGAAAGCTGCTCTTAATTGGGCTTATGAGCTAAATGAACCATCGGTAATAATTTCAAGATATCCATGCGCTCTTAAGAAATATTCAAAAGAAGACATTGAAGAATTCGGACCTATTTCAGGTTATTGCGAAGTTGACCACGATACATGCATAGGATGTAAAATTTGCGTGGGAACAGGTTGTCCGGCAATTGTATTTGATAAAGACGCAAAGAAAGCTTCAATCAATAGAGTTCAATGCGTAGGCTGTGAGCTTTGTGTTCAGGTATGCCCCACAAAGGCAATGTATAAGGTAGGTGAATAAAATGAAGGATACTAAAAATATTTTATTGGTAGGTGTTGGAGGCCAAGGAACAATATTGGTAAGTAAAATATT
>DNNJ01000112.1:0-1609 GCA_003487955.1 Clostridiales bacterium
CTCCTTCTATATGATTTATTAATTAAAAATGCATTAAATAAGCTTTCTGAAACAAAAAAATTGCATGACCTTTTAGAGGTATTTTATGCTAACTGCATGGATTTTGACGGTGTTAATGAATGCTTTGAAAAAATAGTCAGAGGAATAGGTACACAACTTTAATGTTCCTAATTTATATATACATGAAAACACAATTTTACATAAGGTAGAGGGACACACCTAAAAAATGGTCCTTGAAGGAATGTCCCTCTACTTAATTCCAAGGAGGTATCATATGGCTTTAACTTCTCTACACTACTTATACATGATAATGGTAGTAATTATTCTTGTCATTATGCTTATGAAAAAGGAAATCGTAATTCCATGTATTATCGGTATCTTTGCTATGGGTTTTCTTTACTCGGGCAGTGCAGTATTTGCTGTTCAGTCTATATTTAACACTATTATTTATTCAGGCAATGAATTTTGGGGTATTATACTTATTATTTCATTGGTTGTTGCCATGTCTAAGTCCCTGCAGGCGGTTGGTGCAGATATATTAATCATGTCACCGATCAAAAAAATTATGATTAATCAAACTATGGCATTTTGGGGAATAGGTGTGGCAATGATGATAATATCTTGGCTTGTTTGGCCCAGCCCTGCAGTTCCCTTGATAGGTGCAGTTCTGCTGCCTGCTGCAGTTGCCACAGGTCTGCCTGTTATTTATGCTGCAGTTGCCATGAATTTATTCGGTCATGGTATTGCACTTTCCAGTGACTTTTTTATACAAGGAGCACCAACCATAACCGCTGCGGGAGCGGGTATTGATGTAACTGAAATAATTAGAGCATCAGTGCCCATATGGCTTACAATGTCTATAGTAACTGTAGCAACAGCATTTATTTTGATGAAAAGAGACTTGAAAAAAAACTCCCGGCTTGCACCTGCTGCTGATGAAAATTTTAAGTCTGAAGAAATAACTCAAAGTAAGACTGCAAAATATGTTGCTATACTTACTCCAATAGCATTTTTAATTGATATTGCCGCCATGCTGAAATTTAATTTGGCAGGCGGCGACGCAACTGCTCTTGTAGGAGGAACCGCAATAATCATAATGCTGTTGACTGTTTTAACAAGCTTTAAATTTAAAGATGGTTTTGAGATGATAGTGGATTACATCAAAGAAGGTTTTAAATTTGGAATTTCTGTTTTTGCTCCTGTACTTTTCATAGGAGGATTTTTCTTCTTAGGTAATCAGGATGGCGCTACAGCAGTATTAGGTGCAGGAGCACCGGGAATACTGAATGACATAAGCTTATTTTTATCGGAAAGTATCCAAATGACCAAACTTTCAACTATTTTAACCCAAACTGCTGTTGCGCTCATTACAGGGTTAGACGGTTCAGGATTTTCGGGGCTCCCGATTATAGGAACCTTGGCTTATACATTTTCAAATGTCATCGATATAAATATGGCAGGATTGGCAGCTTTAGGCCAAATAATTACCGTGTGGGTTGACGGAGGGACCATAATTCCTTGGGCTGTTATTCCGGTGGCTGCTATATGTAATATAAGTCCGCAGGAGTTGGCAAGAAAAAATTTAGTGCCGGTGCTCTGCGGAATCGGT
>DNNJ01000112.1:1731-11784 GCA_003487955.1 Clostridiales bacterium
GTGGCTGCTATATGTAATATAAGTCCGCAGGAGTTGGCAAGAAAAAATTTAGTGCCGGTGCTCTGCGGAATCGGTGCTGCGATTATAATGGCGCTGGTGACACTATAAAGGAAAAGGACTACACCTCCTATATTAAGGTAAGTCCTCGCCATTATGAGAATCAAGTAAGGATAATATAATCGCCCAACCACACCACTTATCCCGACTTTTTTGTTATCCCAACTTTTAGTGAATAATCACAAGAAATATTGAAATCTTAGATGTTTTCAATATTATATTTAACCTTAAAGTTGGGATAACATTTATATCAATCCATATAACCACTATTCATTTTTCAAAAGTCAGTTATGCTAAAGACTGTGATGCTGAATTTTGTTTAGCTCCGATAAACCTTTGATATAGAATAAGTGCTACGAGAATCAGTAATCCGATGAGATCTGTATAGGTACCAACCACTAAAAAACAGATGGCAGAAGTCGCCAAAGCTATTCGTTTGAATGGATTTAAATTTCCATAGAAATACCCTTGCATTGCACCTGCTATCAAAAATACACCAACAAATGCGGTAATAGTAGCTTGTACAATTTGTAAAGGGGCTCCTTCTAACAGAATTGCCGGGTTATATGCTGCCACAAATGGGACAATATACGCAACAACAGCAAGTAATGAGGCCATTACACCTGTTTTCATTGGATTGGAATCAGCTACATTTGCTGCTGCATATGCTGCGACTGCAACCGGCGGTGTTATATTGGAGATTATTGAGAAATAAAACACAAACATGTGTGCTGCAAATGGAGAGACGCCTAGATTTATAAGCAGCCGACTACCTAAAGCAGACGTAATAACGTATGCCGCAGTGCTTGGCACGCCCATCCCGAGTATAATGCACGAAACTGCAACTAGCAATAAAGCAAAAAACTTTATACCTTGTGAAATACTGATCACTACACTTGAGAAACTCAATGCAAGACCACTATAAGTAACAGCGATAACAATTAGTCCAGCACCTCCAAGTGCTGCCATGCTCATAGTTGAGCTTCTTGCTCCTGCATATAACGCATTAATTATCTTCTTTGGTGTCATTCTATTCTCTTTACTGAAAAAACTTACTACAACACAAGCGGAAGTAGCCCAAAGTCCTGAACGCAATGTAGATGTTCCCGTTAGAAGTAGCACAATAAGTAAAATAATGGGGAAAAATAAGTAACTTCTCTTCATAACTTGCTTAATCTGTGGAAGGTCCTTCTTTTGTTCACCTTTCCTGTTTTCTTTGCGACATTTAAAGTGTATCATTGCAAATAATGAAAAGTAGTAAAGTACAGCAATAATCGAAGATTTTATAGCCACAGAAGCATATGGTATGGCAAGATTTTCTGCCATCAAAAAAGCCGCAGCTCCCATTATTGGCGGCATTAGCTGCCCCCCAGTAGAAGCCGCTGCATTAACTGCCCCTGAAAATTCTGGGCTAAACCCACTTTTTTTCATAAGAGGAATAGTAAATGTTCCAGTCGTATAGACTGTAGCAACTGCAGATCCTGTCATAGTACCAAAAAGACCAGCACTGATTGTTGCAATCTTTGCGGAACTTCCACTGGTATGTCCTGCAATTGCACGTGAAAAATCTGTAAAGAAGCCGCCTGCACCACTCTCCACTGCAAAAGCACCAAATATGCAAAATACAATAATAAATGTTGCAGAAGTACCCATAAGACTTCCGAATATACCCTGATCGGTAAGCATTGTACTAGTTTCAATTATTCGTTCGACGGAAAGTCCCTTATGGGATAGTATTCCTGTCAGATGCGGACCTACATAAAGATATATAAGTCCTATAACTATAAGTAACGTCATCACACTTGATACACAACGTCTAGAAGCCTCAATCATACATACTACAAGTACAATTCCTAAAATTATCTGAACTGTTGTTAGCTGTGAGACAAAAATCATCCTTGTTTCAAGAATTGTCTTGTTCATAATGACATAGATACAAGGTATTATTGAAGCAATTGCAAAAATCGCATCGACCACTGTTATTCTATCTTTTGGCGACTTTTTGGTCGCGGGATATAGAAAAAAGACCATTGGTAATAATATGCCTACATGTATACCACGTTGTATAAATGGAGCTAGTACGCCGGCGGCAGCAGTATAAAGAGAGAATATTGATATGAATACTCCCATAACCATACAAGTATAATTGGAGATGCCTTTCAGCTTTCTCATTATTTAACCTCACTTTCTTTTAGTTCATATATCCATGATCTTTGTAGAATTGCTCTGCACCTGGGTGAAGTGGAACGCTTCCAGTGTTTTGCCAAGCGGTTGCTATATCAAAATCTTTGAAGCTAGGACTTATTTCCTTGAATTCATCTACATTTGTTTCTATTATTTCAAGAATACGATAAACAGTATCATTATCTAGTTCAGCACTGCAACCCAGTCCAGATGACATCTGCAAAGTCTTAACATCAGAATCCTGGAAAGAATAGGTTCCAGCAGAAATTGTGTATCTAGATAAAGCATAGTTGTTTACCATATAATCTATTAGGTCTTCTGGCATAGATAGAAGCTTTAAATCAGTAAAAGCGGCAAGTTCCTGTGTTGTACTAAAAGGCATTGAGCCCTGATTGAACATAACATCCACATGCCCATCTTGAACGAGCTGTGACCAATCGCTATATGGTGTATATGTAGTACCGCCACCCCAACTCTTTATGTCATCCTCAGTTACATCGTAGTAATTAAGCATGATATCAAAAAACAGAGCGGGGGTTGTGGAACCTTTGTTAGGTGTCAACCAACGAATACCCTTTTTGTTGTTAAATATATCATCAATATCTACAACATCAACGTTGTCCCTTGCAACTACCTCAATTACTTGAGGACTAAGACCTGTAGCAATAATGTTAATCCCTGGATATGATTCTTCATAAGGAGCTTCACCTTCATATGCTAATTGACACATTGGAGGATATACCCAACCAATATCAAATGTTCCAGAGCCAATAGTAGCTGAGTTACCTATACCAGAACCTGGTGCTACTCTAATGGCAATCAGTGGTTCTTTTTCTTGAATCAAATCAGTAAAAGCAGCAAATGTCGAATACCAACCGCCGCCAACTGCACCAGCAACACCATTTAGATTAGCACCCATCCACTCAAGCGACACTCCACTTGGTTTTTCACTATCAGGAGCTTTAGATTCTGGTTGATTGTTCTCCGGAGTGTTACTTGGAGTGGAATTATTACTACCGCATGCACTAAATGTGGCTACCATACATAATACTAGAATTAAAACTATTAATTTTTTCATTTTTCTTCCTCCTCTATAATTGGTTTAGAACAACCACTTTTTAAGTGGTTCTAAATATTAATTTATTTTTAGCAAAATGCAATAATTAATTAAAACTAACTTTTATGGCTATAAATTATTTAAGCAAAACATTATTCTACTATCAAAATTAAACCAAAGGTTTTAAGGCACATATTAGATCATAGTCACGTTTGTAGCTTAATCCAAAGCTTCATCTTGAAACACTCCATCTTTCAACAACATAATATCATCAATATAAAGAGTTGCATCTTTAGCAATCATATCTATGTGTAATGGTGCACTTACTTGACCTCCTGGAAAATTAGAGGCATTGTTTCCTGCCGCAATATGTACTGTTCCAAGAGGTGCTTCATCTTCCAATAATGTTCCGCAAGGTATAGCATTTGGATTCAAACCAATACCTAACTCACTTATGCGAAAACAATTGGGGTTGTCGTGCATAGTGAAAATACTTTCTAGCAGGTCTGCATCATTGCCACCCTCAATCAATTCAATTACTCCATTGCGCACTGTAAGCTTAACAGGTTCAGTAACAATACCTACGCCGGCAATACTGGCATTTATAACAAAGACTCCATTTGTGCACTCCTCAACCGGGGCAATGCAAGCCTCAATGTTCGGAGGGGCCGCAAATGAACCTGGTGTTGTAGCAATACCATCTACAGCTCTACCCGTACGTCCTTCAAGTGAAAAAGAAATATCCGTCCCGTTTTCTTCGCAGATAATTCGTGCTGTCTTTGCGTTTGTTAAAATATCTTTAACCTTGCAAGCAACGATTGATCTTGCAGGGAAATCAGCCTCAATTGCTCCGTATACCAACATATGCGGGTAAACTTCAGGCATCGTAATTATGCGACAGCCTAAAGCTCTGGCAGCTTTTACAGCCGATGTGTGTGACATAGATTTAGTTGTAATCAGAAAAGCAACAGTGGCTTTTTCTATTGCTGCTCCAACTACATCCGGAGGAGGCGTTCCATGGCTCTTTGTTGGTTCAAATATTATCATGTTAGTACAAGCGCCAATAGCAAGGCAGGCCTTGGTTACTTGATTTGCAACCTCAAACGAAGCATAATCGCATACAATTGCAACAATGTCTTCTGTGGAAACTCCAGCACAATCACGGGCTATCTTCATAGCGCCTCTACTCATAAGATTGTCTTTAATACACATCGATCTTTTACCTCCTTATTTATTTAAAATAATTTCCTTTTAGCCAAACAGTTTTTAATATTAATAATAACCAATGTCAAGCAAATTACCTTTTACTCTGATCAACCATTTGTTAAAAAGAATATTTAAGAAACGTTCCTGCTACTGCTTTTGAAGCTGTTCCCAGCTCAATTTTATATCCAAGTTCAAATAATGACATTTCAATGGCACCCATTACAGCATAAATATCCAACTTATGAACAGATCCCAAATGTCCTATTCTAAAAATTTTCCCTTGTAATTGTTGTAGTCCACCACCTATAACTACACCGTATTTTTCTCTTAGTATGGTAGAAAATTCCTCAAACTTAATTCCATCCGGCATATTAATAGCAGTTACAGTATCAGATTGGTATCCTACTTCAGAAAACAAAGTTAATCCCATAGCCGTTATTGAATTTCGAGTTGCTTCTGCCATTATAGCATGCCTTGTCCAGACATTCTCCAATCCTTCTTCTTCAATAATATCTAAAGATTCTTTTAGCCCAAACAACAAAGTTGTAGGAGGCGTATAAGGTAATTGTTTTTGTTCCATTTTTGCTCTTACTGCCTTATAGTCCCAATACCATTTAGGCAATTTTGATTCTTCAGAAAGCTTCCATGCTCTTTCACTTATAGCAATAATACTTAGCCCAGGTGGCAGCATAAACCCTTTCTGTGATGCAGTTATAGCAACATCTACTCCCCATGCATCTGTCTCAAATGGAAGGCAAGCGAGTGAACTAACTACATCAACAATTAATAATGCTGGGTGCCCACTTTCCTTCATCATTTTGCCAACTGTCTCAATATCATTTACGATTCCAGACGTTGTTTCATTTTGCGGTAAACATACTGCTTTTATCTTTTTTTCTACATCCTGCTTAAGAACAGTTTCAATATCCTCAACCTTTACAACTTCTCCCCACTCTTTTTGAATTTTTATTGTATTGACTCTATACCTTTCGGCAATTAATGCAACCCTTTCGCTAAACAAACCATGACAAGCTGTAACAATCGTATCTCCAGGTGAAAAAAGATTAACTATAGCTGATTCCAAAGCCCCACTACCTGAACTTGGAAACATAAGAATATCATTATTAGTTCTAAATATCTTTTTCAAGCCATCTACACAATTTGTTAACAGTTTCTCGAATTCAGGACCCCTATGATTTATAAGTGGCATCGAAAGGGTTCTAAGTATTCTATTTGGTACATTAGTCGGTCCAGGTATTTGTAAATATTCTCTCCTTTCCATAATTTCCTCCTTTATAAACTATCAACAATGTCTTCAATTGCTCTAATTACCTCATAAAGATGACTTTCCCCTACGCCATAATGGGTTACCATTCTAAAAGATACTTCAGAAATTCTTTTCACCTTAATTCCTTTTTGCATCAGTTTGCCAATAAAGCAGTCTATAGTGGTTGGCAAATCTTCAATAGAACCTGAAATAATATTTGTATGTATTTTTGATATTTCTACTTTCAATCCATTGATTTTTGCCAAACCTTTACCTAAGATTAAGGCATGTTTATGATCAATTTCAATTTGTGGAAGCATCGTATTTAATGCCACAATTCCAGGTGCCGCCAAGAAACCTGCCTGTCTATAACCTCCACCCATCCTTTGCTTCATCCATCTAGCCTTTGCAATAATATCTTTGTTCCCAGCAAGTATCGCTCCAAATGGTGCTGCAAGACCTTTTGTCAAGGCAAACATAACTGTATCTGCATTTTTGACAATCTCTTTAACAGGTGTTTTGGAAGCAACTTGTGCATTGAAAACTCGCGCACCATCTAAATGAACTAGTATATTATTCCTTTTTGCTAAATTACAAACATTATTTAAGTTATCAAGTGGTACTACATATCCTGCATTCAGATTGTTTGTATTTTCTATGCATATTAAAGAAGTCTTCGCATTTTGGATACCTTTTTCTTGAATAAGACCTTCCATTTTCTTAATATCATAAACTCCGTTTGGCACTTCCATTGGTCTCGCTTGTACTTGACAAAGTGCTGCAAGTGCTCCGACCTCTAAATTATAAATATGCGAGGTATTCCCTACAATAACTTCTTCTCCACGATTAGTTAGTGTCATAACTGCTATTTGGTTGCCCATAGTTCCTGAGGTAACAAATAGAGCAGCTTCTTTGCCAAGTATATCTGCTGACATTATTTCTAATTCTCTTACAGTTGAATCTTCCCCCATAATGTCGTCTCCAACCACAGCCTTGTACATTGCTTCCCTCATTTCTTGAGAAGGTTGTGTTACGGTATCAGATCTAAGATCAATAAATTCTTCTATATCTTCACCTCCCATTTTGCTTAAAATGTCCCATCTGTATTCTAGTCACTATAATGTATTTATAATTAGCAACACTAATAATATATATAGCAAGGACCATGCCATGTTTGACACTGTCCTTATCAACTGATATACAGGCATTCATTCTAATATTGTGAAAGGCTACGTTTTAAGCGTGAAACGTTTTAGTTTCTTTTGCGAAACATTTTTGTTTTGAATGTGAACCACCCTTGTTTCACATGCTAAATTAAATTTTGCCGTGATGCATCCAAATTGTACTTTTTCATTTTTCTCCATAGGGTAGTCCTAGATATACCAAGCGCCTTAGCTGTTAAATTAATAATCCCCATATTATCTTTTAACGCACGCAAGATTAAGTCTTTCTCTAAGTTATTAATAACTTCATGATCTCGTAATAATTTATTATTTTTATTAATTATCCATTGGGTATCCAATTTGCATTCAATTGAATCTCCATTACTATTATCAACACTAATAAATTTATCTTTAATATCATCCAATTCAATGTATGTCTGTTTTGTACCAACCATTAACCTTTCAACAAAGTTTTTAAGTTCCCTCACATTACCTGGCCAATTATATAAACTTAAATATTCTACAGCAGATATACTTAGGGCTATAGGAGGTCTTTTTAATTTTTGGCTATAGCATAAAATAAAATGATTTAAAAGTGCTTTAATATCCTCTTTATTATCTTTCAAGGGAAGCATCTCTATTTTCAAAACATATAGCCTATAAAATAAATCCTCTCTAAACTTCTTTTCTACTACAAGGTTATAAAGATTCTTGTTTGTAGCGGTAATAACCCTCACATCTATAGGAATTACTTTATTATCTCCAATCCTCATAACTTGTCTTTCCTGTAACACTCTTAACAATCGTCCCTGAATCATCGGACTCATTTCACTTATTTCATCTAAGAATATAGTTCCACCATGTGCAAGTTGAAACAGACCTCGTTTACCTTTTCTGTCTGCTCCAGTAAATGATCCTGGTGCATACCCAAACAATTCGGATTCCAAAAGGCTCTCAGGAAGTGCTGCACAGTTAACTGCTACAAATGGTCCATCAGATCTATTACTATAATTATGAATGCTTTGAGCCATAACTTCCTTACCAGTGCCTGTTTCACCCTCAATTAAAATTGTTGAATTTGCCTTTGCATATTCTTTACCGATTCTTATAGCTTCTAAAGATTTACTGCTTACTCCTATAACATCTTTAAATGTATATTTAGCATAAAGTCCAGTACCAGTAATTTCTCTTCTTATCTGCTCTTCCATTTGTTGAATTCTCTGTACATCTTGTAACAATGCTACAGCATCAACTACTTCACCGTTTACTTTTATAGGTATATTAGACACCATTATTTTCTTTTCGCGAACGTATTTAATAACCTCCATCTCACCAATACCGCTATCTATTATATCAGTAAGCTCAAGTTCAGGAAGCACATCATCTATATGCCTACCTATAACGTCTTTACAATTAATTTTCAATAACTTTTCAACTGTTGAGTTAATAATACTTATGTATCCGTTTTTATCAACTGATATAATACCATCTTTAGAGTTCTCTACTATAGTTCTGAATCTTTCCCCTCTTTTATTCTCATCACGTGTAGCTATCGCAATTCTTTTCGCTTCTTCGATTGCACTAATAATAGCTTCTCTTCCAGTTTTTATAACAATCGTTTCGATACCATATTTAGGCCCATATTTTGCAATAATACCTCCACCAATAACGACCTTTATTCCTTTACTTGAAATATCAGAAATCTTTTCTTCTACTTCTTTTTCATTTGCAACATGAATTATTTGATATTTTATTCCAGTTATTTTTTTGAAACTTTCAATTGCTGTAAGCATATTGCTAAAAGCTAATATCGCAATATTGTCATCCACCTTTTTAGCTTCTATTATAGCATTGAAAACATCTGTCACCGTTATTGGAATTGACACTGTTGGTATATTAAGGCCAACATCGTTTAATAGAAGCTGTGTACCACCTCTTGCAATAATAACATTAAAGCCCTTTGCTTCATACTCTTTAGCTATATCAAGACCTCTTTTCATGGATCCCTCTATTATATGAATGCTTTCTTCAAATTCAGAAGCCGCTGACTCAGCCACTCTTACCAAGTCTTTTGGAATTATTATAGCAATTTTAATCATATAAACCTCCTGATATGTTATAGATAGTTCATCTAATTGTACATTATGTTAATTATACCATTTTAAATAATTATTGAGTTTGGTAATAAAACACTCTGAATCGCAAACTTACCGATTTTGAATCCAAAGTTTTACCAACTAAAATCTTTCCCCCTTTATTCTTATTCATCTTCTATTTTTACGATTCAATTTACTAAATCGTATACTGAAAATAAACGGAATGAAAACATTCTATGTTTAAATTCACTTAATAAAAATTTTTAATTTCAAATATTTATTTTGGTAAGCTTTAGGGAATAAGCTTTATAGTGAAGAGATGTTGTAAAAAATATTGATATGGGTTCTGAGTAATAGAACTTTCATAATATAGTTCAGTATAAAAAATATATAAGACGTTTCTCCGTCAAAAAATAGATGACAGGTCAATAACTTATAAAAGATCAGGACCTTCGCTATCGCCCAGGATGACAAAAATGGAATTTTCCATTATTACAGTACCTTTTTCAAGTATTGCCCTGTATAGGAGCCTTTTACTTTTGCGACTTCCTCAGGAGTGCCTTGTGCTACAATTGAGCCTCCGCCGTCACCGCCTTCAGGGCCTAAATCTATAATGTAATCTGCAGTTTTTATAACATCTAAATTATGTTCAATTATAATAACTGAATTGCCTGCTTCCACAAGTCTGTCCAATACCTCTATAAGCATGTGAATATCAGCTATATGAAGACCGGTTGTAGGTTCATCCAAAACATAGACTGTTTTTCCTGTTCCCCTTTTGCTAAGCTCATATGCGAGCTTAACACGCTGCGCTTCTCCTCCTGATAATTCAGGGGAAGGCTGACCTAATTTTAAATATCCCAAGCCAACATCCTGCAATGTTTTTATTTTATTGTTAATTCTCGGAATATTTTCGAAAAATTCCAACGCTTCATCAATAGTCATATCTAAAACATCAGCAATATTTTTGCCCTTATATTTAACTTCCAATGTTTCTCTGTTGTACCTCTTGCCTTTGCACAC
>DNNJ01000330.1 GCA_003487955.1 Clostridiales bacterium
TATGAAAAAATCATTTTTGCTTGAAATTACCCATAAGGTATTAATTTGTTATTTTCCACCGCATGTCGGACATTGCGGAGCTCTTCCAATATCAATTATATTAAAATCCATTTCCAATGAATCAAACAAAAGTATTTTGTTTTTTAACGTTTTTCCAAGTCCCGACAGTATTTTTACAGCTTCCGCAGCCTGAATAAATCCCATAGCCCCGGGTACAACACCTAAGACGCCATTATCACCTGATAAATTACTGCTGTTCGCATTGGGATATAAGCATCTGTAACAATGTCCTTGGTGAGGAACAATGGTCGTAGCAGTACCGTCAAACCTCAAAACTCCTGCCTCCGAACAGGGTTTATTTATTAAAAAGCAAGTATCATTTATCAAATACCTTGTGGGTATATTGTCGACCGCCGCAATAATCAAGTCGTATTCGGAAAATATCTCTTCTGCATTATCTTTTGTTAATTCTGTTGTATGGGTTTTAATATTAATATTCGGGTTGAGCTTTTTTAATAAAAACTTTGCCGAGCTTACCTTAGGCATGCCAATGCGTGAAAAGGAATGAAGTATTTGTCTGTTTAAATTGCTCATTTCAACTTCATCCAAATCCAATAGACCTAAGGTGTTAACATCAGCTATTGTCATCCCGTAGGCTGCTGGAGAACCGAGCCCTCCCACACCCACAATCAAGACTTTTGCATCTGATAATTTTTGTTTTATATCCATGCTGTATGATTCATCAAGAAATTCAGGCAGATTAATATTGCTTTCTGTTTGATTAAATTCCATATTAAACAAATCAAAAAACAACATATCATTTCTTGTTTTGCCAATACCAAGGCACAGCTTAATATATTCGCCGGCACAAAGAGTTGCAGATAATGCATTGGCTAAATAAGCCGGACTGTTGCTGCATAGGTTTTTATCTGTTTTCAATAAATCAATAAAATTCTTAAATAGCTTTTCAATTTGAAAAGTCTGAATAGTACCCTTCCATTGGCTGTTAACTGAAATAATGGTCGGTATAAATTCATCGTTTACTAATTCAGCTGCCAAGTTTTTTATAAAATTCAAGTTTCCCAAAACAATCCTATAAGAATTTTGGGGACGGTTCTTTTCGTTTTTATCATCGTTTTGGTTGTTTTTGATTCGGTTCTTTTCGTTTTTTTCATTAAGATAATCAATTGTTGTATCATTGTTTAAATCAATTACTTCATCGAATAAGGAGTCAGCATCTTCTTCATCTTTCAGATAACAAAATATCTTGCCGGTTCCTAATGCAGCAAGATAATATGCCAATGGTCTTAAACTGTCTGTATTTTCGCAATATACATACACAGTCGAATCAAGAAGCTTTTTCTGACCTTGCTCGCCTATTTCAGGTATAATTATATGTCTTTTATAGTGATTTTTTTGTTCTTCCGATAATATCACAATATCACTCCTTTTTTCGGGGACGTTTTCGGGGACGTTTCTTTTCGTTCTCGGAATTTCAATTACGTTTCTTTGTGATTAACAATAGTTGTTAACCTATCAGGACAGAAAGAACCGTCCCCATTATTATTATTCGTATCTTAGGGCTTCTATGGGGTCTGAATTTGCTGCTTTTTTAGCCGGATAGTATCCGAAGAATATACCTATGACCATGGCAAAAGCAACGGCTAATATAATGGAGCCGGGATTTACCACTATGGGAATGGAAATAAATGACCCTCCTATCATAACAAGACCTATGCCAGTTATAGTTCCCACTATTCCCCCAATTGATGAAAGTGTAGCTGATTCTATTAAAAACTGAAACAAAACATCTTTAGTTCTTGCACCAAGAGCTTTTTTTATTCCTATTTCCCTTGTCCTTTCAGTTACAGATACTAACATTATATTCATTATGCCAATTCCGCCAACCAACAATGATATGGCTGCAATGGCAGCAACTGCCACAGATAAGCCTGTCACAACTGAATTTACCTGGGTTTGCTCTTCCTCAACGGTATAATATATATAATTTTCCGTTGTTCTGTTTTTCAGTTTAGCAATATAATTTATAATTTCATCTCCTGTAAAGCTGATGGAATATTTGTCATCAACAAAAATATCCAATCCATAATATCCGTAATTAGATGAATACGGCATTGTAAAAGGTATGTAGCTGTCTTCATACATACTTTGACCCTGCATTAATGTTAATAAAGGTGATTGTTCATTTTTGTAAATTCCAACAATAAGCAGCTCCTCCATACTATTATCTATTTTAACCCTGATTGTATTTCCTACTACATTGTCTTTACCAAACAATTTTAAAGCTGCATTTTGCTCTAATACAATTACCTTGCTTTTTCTGTCTATGTCGTTATTATTTATCATTCTTCCATAGAGCATTTTAACTTGCTGAACTTTTTCATAGCCTGAGTCTATAAATTCCATGCTTAGTTTTATGGTATTTCTATTTACGCTGACATCACTTCTCAATGACTCTGTAGGGCAAATATACGATAGTTTTTCCTTAAATCTTTCTTTTAGCAGCTTTAAATCATCATAATAAAAAAAGTCCGTTGTTCTAAAATTCTCGATGTTTCCAACATACAAAACCGCTCTGTTTTCGCCGAAATCTTTATATAGGTCATCCATTACACCCTTCATACTATCGCCTATTGAGACTATTGAGATAACAGAACTGATACCTATAATAATACCAAGCATGGTAAGTAGAGAGCGCATTTTATTTGATAAAATAGACTGAAATGCTATTTTAATATTTTCAAGCCAAATAATTTTCTACACCCTCTTTCCTTCTGTCATTAATTATTGCCCCATCCTTAAATACAATGATTCTGTCTGCATATTTTGCCACTTCAGGCTCATGTGTTACTACAATTATACTGTTTCCATCTTTGTTGAGTTCTCTAAAAATACTCATGATTTCTTCCGAAGAATTGGTATCTAAATTTCCTGTGGGCTCATCTGCAAGTATTATGGGAGGATTGTTTGCCAATGCTCTTGCTATTGCAACTCTTTGTTTTTGACCACCTGATAATTCATTGGGTAAATGAGTTGTTCTATCTTGAAGACCTACCTTTTCCAAAAGCTCCAAAGCCTTTTCTCTTCTTTGTTTAGACTTAACTTTAGCATATATCATGGGAAGCTCAACATTTTTTAGTACATTGGTACGAGGTATTAAATTAAATGCCTGAAAAACAAAGCCTATTTTTTTATTTCTAATTAATGACAACTCATCAGAACCTTGTTTATCAATTTCAATTCCATCAAGAAAATACTTGCCGGTAGTTGGTCTGTCAAGACAGCCTATAATATTCATAAGAGTTGACTTTCCCGAGCCGGAGTGACCCATAATTGCAATGAATTCTCCGTGATTTATTTCAATATTTACATTTTTTAGCGCCTGTACTTCTATAGAACCTGTTTTATAAATTTTGTTTAAATTCTCAATATTAATCATTTTTTCCATGCTTTACCTACTCAATTTCATTAGGAATAACAGTCATACCCTCTTCAATTGTTTCATCCGGGTTTATTACATACTTCATTCCTTCAGTAATTTCACCTGTTATTTCTGATTCCAAATCAGTTTCAAGTCCGATATCAATGGGTATGGAACTTACTGTATTGTCTTCATTTAATATGTAAATTTTGTATCCTTCCCCATCCTGAACTATGGCTCCCGATGGCACTGCAAATATATTTTCTCTTTTGTCCGCTTTTATTTTAGCATTGGCAATTACACCGGCAATTAAATTCTCCGGTCTTTCGGTAATATCTATTAAAACAGGAATCACTCTTTCCATTGTGTTATTGTCCTTTTGTTCAGCTGTGGGAGATATTCTTGCAACAATTCCTTTTGCAAATTCATGTCCCAATATATCTGAATATATTTCTGCTTCCTGATTTAGCTTGATTTTTCTTACATCAAATTCACTTACAGCAACCTTCATTTGAAGTTTTTCCAAGTTCTCTACAATAAACATTGCTGCACTGTTTTCTGTATCCTTAGCATACCTTCCAATATTAACATTTACTCTCGTAACAGTTCCGTCAATTGGACTTTTGATATGTACTTTTTCTAACTCTTCCTTTTTTAACTGTAATTGCTGTTCTTGTATTTCAATGCGTTTTTTATCAGCTTGAGACATTACTATTTTCTCATTGACGGCATTATAGCTTTCAATACTTATTTTAGAACCTGTTAAATTGTTTTCAATCTTTTTGAATGCTTCTTCAGTTATTACACCATTTTCATATAATTCCTTATTTTGCCCATATTCTTCTTCTAATTCTTTGTGATTTGATATGGCTTTATCATATTCAATTTGCATGGTTCTAATTCTATCTTCTATTTCTAATTTACTTAGCTCAATCTGATTTTCTTCATATTCTATTTGTTTTTCCAGCTCCTCGCTGTCTAATACTGCTAAAATCTGATCCTTTTTAACTATATCTCCTTCCTTTACTTTTATCTCAACTATTTCGTAATTTAAAGGAGATGCAACCTCCGCCTTCTCAATTCCTTCCAAGGGTGATTTCACCGATATTATATGCTCCAGCGTTTTTCTTTCCAACTTTGATACATTGGCCATAACCTCCGGTACTGCAGAACCCTTATTTATAAATGAAAATATGACTCCTGCAGCTGCCAAAACCACAATAAAAATAATAACCTTCTTACGCACAAAAAAACTTTTCATCTTCCCTCCCAAAGTAGGACACCGGGTATGCCATAACCACATATTTTCAGACTGCGACATCCCTTATACCTAAGCTTTTACCTATTTAATAAATCCATTTTAATCCATAAATATTATAGAAACATTAATAATACATTAAAATTCAATAGAATTTCCAGGGTTTTATATCGGAAAAATCCTGTCTGTAAATTTCTTTGGTCTTTATGGAGCCTCCCGCTTCTTCAGTGTCATATATTATAAAATCACTGCCGTATCCTTCAGTTTCATGCTTGGTTTCAACACTACAAAACCATCTTCATAAATTGAGCTCATCTGATTATCTGTAAATCCGGTATATTGCCCTGAATTTATAAGGTTAGATAAATCTTCATCAACATCATATTTCCCCACAACAGGTGTCACATCAGGAACACTGAAAGGAAAAACCTCCTCATTGGGACAGTGGGACGTATCATAACTGCCTCACTTTAACGAAATTATTATTAGCTTAGACGTAATTAATTAACAAATAGTTCCAAGACCTTTAAAATTTACTGTCTTTCGCTGATTGTCACATGAATTATGTCCCCGGGTTGTTTATTTATTTTTGCACGAATGTCTTTTCTAATACCTATTATGTGACAGGGAGTACCCATTCTTACCAAACTTCCTTCATATGGTTCACCATCAAAGGTTGCAAATACCTTTAATCTTCCTTTTCCAAATTCCTTTCTTACATCATATGGAAATTCTATATAAGCACCGTCAATATCAGGGACCTTTAAAATCACTGCATCAAATTCATATGTTTTATCATTCATATTGAGGCTCCTTTCATCACAGGTTCTTCTCCTAAAAACTCAAGCAGCTCACATGGTTCGTCAATTAAATGTTCAGCACCATTTTCCTTTAAAAATTCCTTGTCCCTAAATCCCCAAGTTACAGAAATGCAGTGCATATTTGCATTCTTCGCAGTCAGGATATCTACCTCAGAATCACCAATATACAAAGCTCTTTCAATACCTGCACTTAATTCATTAATGGCATTGTATACCATATCAGGAGCAGGCTTTCTTTTCACGTTCTTTGATTCTCCGATGGCTGTTTCAATATAAGTACCAAAATATATTTTATTCAAACTTTTAACATTATTATCATTTTTATTGGATACTATTGCAAGCTTGTAATTCTTTACGTACAATTCATCCAACAATTCCATTATTCCTTCGTAAGGGGCGGTTTTTATATTATTATTCCTTAAATAATGATTCAGATATTCTTCAAAGATGCTTTTAAAGTTCGGAGTATTGCGTCCTTCAGGCAAAGCTTTCTCTATCAGCTTCTTTGAACCGTTCCCTACATAGCTTAATATTTCTTCGTATGTTCTTATCGGATGGTTATATTTCTTCAAAATATAATTTACGCTATCTGCAATATCTCCGATGGTATTTAAAAGTGTTCCGTCCAAGTCAAATATTATTGTATTGTATTTTTTCATTTTACACCTCAGCAATCTGTCGCTTCCCATCTATTATATTACAGGAATAACCAATTAAATTCAACACTCTTAGATTAATTATATTTCAGATACTTGCAGATAATAAAACCAAAAATATTAATTTTAAAATTCCTTTTTATTATATATTGACATTGAAATATAAATTGATGCTATAAATATAACTGCAGCAACTATAGGCGATAAGTATAACAATGATTTAATTGTTTCCTCATCAGGCATTGAAATTTCAAGTTTGGATAACAATAGTATTAATGCGGTAGGGGCAAACAATACTATCATCATAAAAATACGACCTTTTTCAACTCCAAACTTAAATATTAAGGGAAAAATGACTGACATTATAACCATTCCAATTGATAAAGTTGCCAAACAAGTCATTACATTTTCCATAAGCGATATATTGGAAAAGAATGAATTAAATAACATTGATAAAATAAATGATGCAACAAGGAAGATTAGTCCCAATATATACTTGCTTGCTACCATACTTTTCCTTGATAAAGGCATTGTAAGAGCATATCTGTCCCATTTACTTCTTTCATCATAAGACATTGCGGTTATAGGTATTATTGCTGATACTACTATCATCATGGTACTGAACATGTCAGAACTTTCATTTGCAATTCCAAGAACTAAATAAAATAACACTAATATTAAATATACCCTTGCTTGTTTCTTTAAATTTATTAAATCTTTCAAAATGAGTCCTGTCATTGTACTTGCTCCTTTATATGAAATATCATTATATCTTCAATACTTGCTTTATCAATTACATAATTTCCTCTGATTTTATTCTTTAAAACTAATGCTTCCAACCCGAATTTATTTCTTTTGATTCCCTTTACAATATTCTTATCTATATTTTTATACTCCACTTCTGAACATTTTAAAATTCCATAATTGTCTAACAAATCATCTTTAGCCTCTGAAAATATTATTTTACCTTTATGAATAAAAGTAATATAGTCGCATATTTTTTCTAAATCGCTTATTATGTGAGACGAAACAAATATAGAATTGGATTCATCCTGTATAAATTCTAAGAATATATCAAGAATTTCTTCTCTTATAATAGGGTCTAAACCGCTTGTTGCTTCATCCATAATCAGGATTTTAGAATCATGTGACAATGAAACAGCTATTGAAAGCTTCATTTTCATCCCTCTTGAGTAATCCTTTATGCTTTTATTTTGTAATATAGAAAATTTATCAAGCAATTTAAAGAACTTGTTCTCATCCCAATTTTTATATATTTTTTTTAATATATGGTTAATTTCGGAAGCATTTAAATTCTCCGGAAAACTTGATTCATCTAAAACAACTCCAATATTTTCCTTAATCAAATTCATTTCAGTTTTGTTGTCTTTACCTAAAATTGTTATGGTTCCATCATCACGGTTGATTAAATCAAGTATCAGCTTTATAGCAGTAGTTTTCCCGGCTCCGTTTTCTCCTATAAAGCCCATTATACATCCCTTTGGCAAATTAATATTTACATTGTCTAATTTGAAATCTTTATATACTTTTGTTACATTTTCCAATTTTAATACATATTCCATTTTATTCTCCTTTATAAATCAATGTCATCATTTCAATCAATTCATCTAATTCCATACCGCAATTTTCAGACAGCTTAACTATTTCCTGCATATGTTTTTCTATTTCCTTCAAGAGCTGCTCTTTTATCAAATCTATATTTTTGCCGGCTACAAAACTCCCTTTTCCGGTAAATGAAACAATAAACCCTTCTCTTTCAAGTTCATCATATGCCCGCTTTGTTGTAATTACACTGATTCTAAGCTCCTTTGCCAGAAGCCTCATTGAAGGCAGCGCCTCTCCTTCATTTAATTCACCCGTAATAATAAGGGATTTTATCTGGGAAACAATCTGTTCATAAATAGGTTGGCCACTCGAATTGCTTATTATTATATTCATTTTTCTCTCCACTTTAATTGTATATATTCATTATATACATTATGCCAACTTTGTCAATATATTTTTATTTTTTGTTTTTATAATTAATCTTAATACTCGAATTTGAAATGAGCAAAATTTCAAGTAGTGTGTTGATAAGAGGCTAAATATGAGCAAAATTTCAAGTAGTGTGTTAATAATTGAGAAAAAATCAGCAAAATCCACACATAAATTGAAATTTTGCTCATTTAGGATTAAAGACAAGGCGATGGGGGGGGCCATATAATAAATGATTATTGATTTCTATATAATGCA
>DNNJ01000305.1:0-8869 GCA_003487955.1 Clostridiales bacterium
AATTCGTTGCGAATGACCTACCAGCCATTTTTCAGAAAATCATATTTGGGGACATTCCTCTTACCCCAAAGACTATCTATATAATAGAGGTGTGTCCCCATACCTCTGTTAAATGGGGTTAGGGCATCTTAATGTTCACAGTGGATTTCATCATCTTCAGGTTTATAATTTTCCAAACCCTTAATTACCTTGTTTGCTTTTTGTGCGTAATCATAAAGTGCTGATTTGACAGCTTGCTCTGCAAGTACGGAGCAGTGAATTTTAACGGGAGGAAGACCTCCTAAAGCTTCTACAACTGCTTTGTTTGAAAGTTCAACCGCTTCATGAATGCTTTTTCCTTTAATCATCTCTGTAGCAATACTTGAAGAAGCAATTGCTGAGCCGCAGCCGAATGTTTCAAATTTTACATCTTCAATTATTTCATCTTTATTTATTTTCAAATATATTTTCATTATATCCCCGCATTTAGGGTTTCCTACCTGTCCTACACCATCGGGGTTTTCCATATTGCCTACATTTCTCGGGTTTCTGAAATGGTCCATTACTATCTCCGTATACATAATCTTCCTCCGTCGCCTTAGTTTTTATGAAGCTCGTCATCGTTTTTAATCGGTGACATTGCTCTTAATTTATTAATTATTTTTTTCATTGTTTCAACAGTAAGCTCAATGTCTTCTTCCGTTATTTCCTCGCTTATTGTAAAACGAATTGAGCCGTGGGCTGTCCCGTGGTCAAGTCCCGTTGCCAACAAAACATGTGAAGGATCCAAGGAGCCTGAAGTGCAGGCAGAGCCGCTTGAAGCCGATATTCCTTCCATATCAAGCAACAATAATATGGATTCTCCTTCCACAAATTTATATGAAAAGTTCACATTATTGGGAAGTCTCCTGGTTGGATGCCCGTTAAGCACCACATCGGGAATATTTTTCTTAATTCCTTCAATAAGTCTGTTTCTTAGAACTGTAAGTCTTTCTACATGATGCTCAAAATTCTGCGAGGCAATTTCAACAGCCTTCCCGAAACCAACAATATTTTGCACTCCTTCTGTGCCTGCTCTTCTGCCTCTTTCTTGACCGCCCCCGTGAACAAAATTGTCAATCCGTGTTCCTTTTCTTATAAACATACCACCTATTCCCTTTGGTCCGCCTATTTTATGAGCAGACATGGACAATAAATCTATATGCTGCTTATTAACGTCTATTTTGACACTTCCCAAAGCTTGAACAGCATCTACGTGAAACAGTATTCCATGCTCCTTGGCGATTTCTCCTATTTCTTCGATTGGCTGTATTGTACCTATTTCATTGTTTGCAAACATTACCGATATAAGCATTGTTTCAGGTCTTATTGACTCTTTCAGCTGCTCTAAATCAATGAGTCCGTATCTGTCAACATCAAGATACGTTGTTTCTATTCCGAACTTTTCCAAGTACTCACAAGTATGAAGTATAGCATGATGCTCAATTTTTGTTGTAATTATATGGTTCTTTCCTTTATTGAAATTTGCAAAAGCAACTCCCTTTAAAGCCCAGTTATCAGACTCGGTACCGCTTGCCGTAAAATATATTTCCTTTTCTTCTGCATTTAAAAAGTCCGCCAAAGTCTTTCTGGCTTTTTCAATGGCTTCTTTTGATTTTCTGCCTAACTCATATAATTGACTTGATGGATTTCCATACAATTCATCAAAATATTGACTCATTTCATTTATTACTTCTTTTTTCACCCTTGTTGTTGCAGCATTGTCAAGATATAGCTTCTTATTCATTTTTTTCCTCCGTTAAAATGTTTTTTTGCTCCTCATACATATCAGCCAAAGTTATATTGTCAATCACATCATTTATACTTTTTTCAATTTTCTCAAAAATTACTCTTGTAGCACATACTGATTCTCTGGAACAAACTTCTTTATTTACACAGTCCGAAGTTGTTATTCCTCCCTCAAGTGTTCTAAGTATCATACCCACTGTTATTTCCTCAGGCTTCTTTGCAAGAAGATATCCTCCCTGGGGACCTCTAACAGTATCAATATAGCCGCCCTTTTTTAATTTGGCAAACAGCTGTTCCAAATAGCTTTCTGATATTCCATATTTTTCCGATACTTTTTTAAGTGAAACCGGTCCTAATCCATAATTTTTTGAAAGCTCAAATGCTGCTTTCAGTCCATATCTTCCCTTTGTGGATAAAATCATTTCCGTTCTCCTTTCATACAATCCCTACTATTTCAGTAGGGTATAAATAATTATAGAATACCCTACTAAATTTGTCAACATTAAAAAAAAGAAAAATAATAAAAATATTTATTATTTTCCACATTCCTATAAATAATAGCACTATATTTATTCTGGTTTAGTAATTATTCTGTTCGAATCCCCTTTGAGACCTTTGATTAATATTCCGCATGTTTTACTTTCTTGCTATTTTTTTATAAATTTATATAGTATACCGGCAATAATCAAAGGAATTATCAGTATCAGATACATTCTGCTATAACTTGTAACTGAAGCTATAATACCTGCTATTATTGAACCGAACCCTATTCCTCCATCAAAGAAGGTAAAAAAAACAGCATTTACACTTCCGATTTTTCCTTCCGGAGCATGGGCAACAGCCATAGTTAAAAGACTTGTTTCTAAAAGTCCGAATCCTATTCCATAAAGAGCAGCACTTACTGCAAAAATAATAATATTTTGTGATTGGCTTAATACAATCATTGATAAAATCAATGTTATAACCCCTGAATATACAAAAATATCAAAACCCTTATTATCTATCATCTTTCCTGCTAAGGGTCTTATAAACATTAAAAACAATGCGTATATTGTAAAATACAGGCCTATATTTTCAACTCCCCGCTCAATGCCGTATATAGGGATAAATGCAATTATTGCACCGTATGTAATGGTAATCAGTCCAATTATTAATGCCGGACCTAATGAGCTCTTTTCAACAGACGGTAACTTACCCTTTCTTATATGGGCTTTTACAGTCTTATCTACCGGCTTATACTTTATAAACAGTGAAAACACAAGGGCTGCCAATACTAACATACCGGCCGGCAAAGCAACATTACTAAAACTTTGAGCATTCAAAATACTTATACCTATTAATGGTCCAAATGCCATTCCAAGTCCGTTGGAAAGGTTAAAAAGCCCTATTCCCTCCCCAAATCTTTTAATTGGTATTGTTTCAGCAGCAACAGTCATAGCCGTGGTAGTTCCTATTCCCCATCCGATTCCGTTAATAAATCGAATAATTAATATTAACCATATATAATTAAAAACACCGAGAAAATAAGTAGATACTAAAAGAATTATAAGTCCTGTCAAAAAAACTATTTTTCTGCTTGCTTTGTCAAGAGCCATTCCTGTAACCGGTCTGATTAAAACGGCAGAAATAGTAGCCAATCCTGTAATCCAGCCTAAAATTTTTTCCGTTCCTCCGATATCTTCCACATGCAAAGGAAGTGTTGCGATTATCATTTGAAAACTTAAAAACATAAAAAGGTTTACAATAGTAATTAATATTAAATCTTTTGTCCACAATGTCTGTTTATTTTCCATTTTGTCTCCTTCAATATGCTATTCTCCCGTATTATATCATGCTTTTATAAATAGGTGGTAATAAAATATTTATGAGGCCTTTCCGGCGGGAGCATCTTTAATAAAAAAAGATGCCAATTATAGAAATAATAAAAAAAGGCTGAATTCAGCCTCTTATCGTATTTTATTACTTTAATCTATAAGTAACACCCGGGCCGCTGCCTTCCTTTTTTACTATATTTTTATCTATGAGAGAGTTTAAAATTCTAAGAGATTTTGTTTTGTTAAATTTTGTTTTCTCATCTAACTCTGCTCTTGAAATTTCTATCTCGTCTCTAAATATTTCTAATACTACACTCTCATCTTCAGATAAATTATTCCCCTCTACATCAATAACAGGTAAAATTATCCTTATATAATTATCACTGATTTCATAACCCGGTTTAACTATGCTGTCAGTATATTCTTCATTTATTCGCATTATGCCGGTGCCAAACTTCTCTATGAAATCAAGTCTATAAAAAAACACCTGCAATTATAGGATTTCTCAATAATGAAATATTTCTATAAATTTAAATTTATCTATCTATCCTAATATCTTTTCCGTTCCTCCTTACTCAAGAATATAGAAAAACCGTTTGTTTTCCAACGGTTTTAATGTTAAGCTTTTGTAATTTTTGAGCTGACTTTGTCAGCAGTCTGGGGAAAATAATAAAAATATTTATTATTTTCCCGTATTTATATAAACATCCGCATTTTTTATTCAATCATTTTAAAGTATTATTAATAAATCTTTCTATAATAGCTGATACCTCAGCTCTATTTGCATTACCATCCGGTACAAAGTTTCCATTGTCACGACCTTTGATTAAGTCATTGTACTGGCAATACCGAGTCGCATCTACTGCCCATCTTGAAATGAAAGCAGAGTCATTGTAGTTGAGCTTAGCATAATTATCGTCGTTTGCTAAGCCTAAGAAACCTGCAAAACGGTAAATAATAGCTGCCATCTGTTCGCGGGTAACCGGATCATCCGGTTTGAAAAGCCCATTCCCATAACCGCTGATTATGTTATTTTCTGAAGCCCAGTCAGTATATCTTCCGTAGTATCCATCATAGTCACAATCTTTAAAAACATGCTCTTGATAAACTTTTATTTCACCAAAGCTGCGTTCGTAAAGACGACCAATGACCGTTGTAAACATAGCGCGTGTCATAACTAAATCCGGCGAAAAAACACCATTATCTGTACCAAGAAATATTTCGCGTTCTGTTACAAAATCAATGTAGTTTATTGCCCAATGTGAGTTGATGTCTGAGTAACTCTTTTTGTTTTCTTTAAACAATACATAAGCGCCGGAAGGTGCTATGTACTTTTCATTTGCTGCAAAACCAATGAAAATTTCTTTTCCGCTTGAACCAATGTAGTATGGCACACCCGCTGTTTCTAAATAATTACCTGTGCTGCGCACTACCAAAGCATAAGGCGAAAAATCAGTTGCTTTAAAAACTATATACCAGGCTCCATCAATTTGCTTTAGCTCAGAATCAAGCATTTTAACTCTATTATCATTAGATTTGTGTGCTACAGAAATATTATTTTTAACATCTATCAAGTTATCCGGAACAGGAAGATAAATAGTCACAGCGTATCCATCATTAGGTTTTGTTTTGGTGTTTGTTCCTTTAATATACAATGAAATATCAAAAGGATAAGCAGTGTCACCAATTCCAAGCATGAAGCTATCAGAACTTTCATTTGTGTCAGTGACCTTTACCTCCACTGAACTTGAAAATGCACTAATCATGTTTGCCTCAGCCATTATCTTTCTTCCAGAATCACTGAAAAGTCCACTGCTCGTCTCAGTGACAGTTATTGTGCGTGAAGGTTTGTTGCTGCTAGAAGATATAATTTTGGCAAAAGAAATTTCTACCGTCACAGGATATGCGGGCATAGTGAATGAATTATCTCTTACGTTAGTCCTCGTGCTGTTGTCACCAGTCTTATATACGTTCCATGAAGAAAACTTATAGTCGCTGTCAGGAAAAGCCGAAAGAGTAACAATATCGCCGGCAGATGCTATTTCAGTATCTGCGCTGTCAACTGAAACAGTAAAACTACCGTTTTCAACATCTGCTTTTGTTATGGCATATGAGCTTAATATTTGAAGATATTTATGTTCAGTTGAATATACATAATCCTCGAATTTATAGTCTGTATCTGGTTCGCTCACCTGGGTATTAGATTTGTATTTGTAGGACGAAGGCAGCGATAGTGAGGTATCTTCACCTAAGCTGATTGCACTTGTGTTACCTATTGATGTGACCTGACCGTTGAAGATGGAAATGCTTCCATTAGCATGTATACCCTTAGTTCCAGCAGTAAAATCATCATCACTTTCAGGTGTGATTGCTTCGATGCTGGATGCTTCATTAACCTTAACCGTCGGACTGCCGGAAGGTACATAATCGCTGCCGTTCCATACGTATCCTATTAGAACATCATCTCCTGCATAAACACCTGTACTTTGTGAGCAAATATCTACATATGCCGTTTCGCCTATGACTACGCTGCCATAATCGCTGTGCAGACCACAACATATATCATATATACTCCAATCTACAACTTTAATCTTTGCAGCTCCGGAAATTCTGATATTATCACCTGCAAAGACAGCGTCTCCGAACCTTCCAAACTTATTTACGTTAAGTTCGGCGTCATCAATCAATATATTCCCATATGAGATAATTCCAAATTCACTATTTTCACCGGCTGTAACATTTAGTTTTGTGTTGCCCCCTGTAACCACAATGTCTCCGGACATTTTTATGCCATCTTTTCCAGACACGATGGAAACTTCGCCATCGACAAGGGAAAATCCGCCAGCCTCGGCATCAATTCCTCTACCTTCCGTGTTAATTTTAACAATTGCGCCATTAATTGATAAGTCATTAGTAAACCTTATTCCATTGTAGCTCGAATAAGAAGGAGCAATAATTGTCAGAGTTCCGCCTGAATCGGATGATATGGATAAATTTCCATGAACATAAATTCCTTCCTTTAAGCCATTTAGATCTGTTTCATTTCCGATAACACTGTGACCCTCAAGAACAATGTTCAAATCGGTTTTATAAGCGTAAATTCCTATTTTGTTGTTTGAGTAATAGCTTGTTATATTTGCATCTTTTAGTGTCAGTGTCCTGGTGGCTTCGTTGTATTTTACATTGTAGTTGATAGCGCTTGCGCTGGTGCTTGTGATTTTGCCATCGTCTCCATTTAGCCAATAAGAAGTATTGCCACTATCAGCTACACCTGAAACCACTACGGAGCTGGAATTAGCGCTAAGTCCTATATTGTCGCCGCTGACACACACCCTTGGGCAGGATAAAATTTCAACGTATTTAAAGTCAGTGCTATTGGTGAAAGCAATGTCTTGGGACATAGTATAATCTGTTTCTGGATTAGTAGTTATTGTATTTGTTCTATATTTATAATTATCAATTGAGACGTCCGTACTGCCATTAACGCCGACAGCGTTTCTGTTTCCAGAAGCTGTAATGCTGCCACCGTACATTGTAAGATTTCCTGTTGCTGCGATACCATCACTACTATCATTTAATCCGGTTGCATTCACCGTACCCCCGTTTATTCTGACATTTCCATCAACTATAATACCGTATGCATTACCGGAAGAATTAATCTTACCGCCTTCTATCTTAAGTGCTGCACCCCAACCCCATGCCATAATTCCATAAGTTCCGCCGGACACTGATAAAGAGCCCTTGCCTTCTATCGTCAGAGCTCCTGAAACATAAATTCCGCTGCTTTCTTCAGGTGAGGTTCTGTTAGGGACATTGATGATGTTTGTAGTGCCGTTTTCTAAAACTATATGGAGTGCTTTGTTGGAATATATTCCATAGTCATAGCTGTTGGGATGTGAAAAACTAGAAATTTCAATTCCATTGAGTGTCAGCGTTAAGTATTCTCTTTTCCCATCTATGGACACAGAGAATAGGTAATCGTCAGCACTTTCTGTTTGGGTATAGGAGTTGTCACCACTTTCCGACTCTTTCCAGTAATATGGGGTCTCAACCTCCCAGTCTGTGTCATCATCGCTGTTGTATACAAGTGTATCTCCCACATAAAGCGTGTCAGGGTAAGAATAAGGGTCAGGGTCAGGGGGTGTATAAGCATGAGCTTCCGATGGCATATAGGTAAGCACCAAAAACATAATTATCAGTGTGCCTAATATTCTTTTTTTAATTTTTGACATTGTCATTTTTTCCTCCAATTCTTTTTGAATAAATTGAATTTACATTAGTTTTATGCTAAAATAATTATACACCTAAAGTTAACTCTATAGTCAAGCTTTGATGACAACATTTAAGGAGGGTTATACAATATGACAAAACCAAAGGAACTATTTTCTATTGGCGAAATTGCCGCTGTTTGTTGTGTGAGTGTTGATACTCTTAGATTCTACGAATCAAAGAAATTAATTAAGCCTGAGTACACCGATAAAGAATCTAATTATCGCTATTACAGCCGTGAAAATCTAATTCGACTGCGCATAATTTTGGGACTAAAAGATGCAGGACTGTCATTGTTGGAGATTAGAGATTATATAGAAGGCGGAAAGCATACAGAGAAGAAAATAAAAGAGTTAACTTATCAGCGTGATATGCTCAATCAAGCTATTGAGAATCTGAAAATCCTTGACACAAAGACCGGTGATCTCACAGTACATGAAATAGAGCTGCCAGAACGTATTTGCCTCTGCAAGAATATTGAGGCCAAAGATTTAACTCATGCACTTTTTTCTATCGGCGAATTTTATGATGAGCTTATACGCAAAGGTGTAACCATAAGCCGAGCTTGGCCGGAATTTTGCGAATACCATGATTATGGACTTTTGCAGGGCAAATTTCCAATTGACGATTTCACCGTCAGAGTTTGCATTCCTGTTGATAAAGAATACTTATCTGCTGAAGCTGTACGTTTCACTAAAGCAACTGCTGTAACTGTTGATTTTAGAGGTAGTTATTACGAATTGTGGAAAGCATACGATGCTCTAAACTATTACATGGAACAAAATGGACTTATCGCTTCCGGTTATCCTCAAGAAGTTTATCTTGATATTGAATTGGATGGTTCAGTTAAATTGGATGACCCGCTGAATATCACTCGAGTAATGATACCTGTAAAGATCTTGGGGTCACCATAATAGTAACTCGGCATCTTTGCCGAGCTTTTTGATACATTATGGTAATAATTTATATACATAAGAACCATTTTTGTTTATTTGGCTGTAAACATTGCTTACGGGAAA
>DNNJ01000305.1:9213-14512 GCA_003487955.1 Clostridiales bacterium
TTTATGCTGAAAGGAGTTTGCAATAACTGAATGTTTTGAACTCCATATCCTTGCAGTCTGTTAAATGCGGCAACAGCATAATTTCCGTGCAAAAAGGTAATAATATAAACTTCCATTAGAATACCTCCTCGCTATATTTTATTAATATGAGCAAAGAAGGTTCCATGGCAGCTAATTTATATATTTATGCTCCTCGTCATTTTCATATATATTTAATTCATCTTTCAAAAATTCCAAATTAGATTCATAATCTTCTTCAGATATTTGATTGTTAAAAAGCAATACATCCAACTTATTTTTTTGATCTTCAAACAAGAATATTTCCTTGCATGGCCATATTACGTTTTTCTTACTATCACCTTTTGATTTTAACAATTCAATGTTAATTTCATTTTCCATAAGGTCTGATATTGTACCCATCAGATAAAACTCATTTATTTTTATTTGATTGTTTTCAAACATAGTTCTTATTTTTTTGATAAACAAATAATGCTCTTTCTTAATTTCATAAGAAACATCAGCATTTAACATATCTTCTTCCAAATCAGGGTTATAAAAATCCACGTGGATATCGTACATTAACTCCTTATTTAAGTTATCAAAATTTATTTTATTATTTATTATATTTTCTATATTTGGGTCGGTAATTTTACCAAAAAGCTTATACATTTTATGCCCCCTTACTGTCTCAAATATTCCAAGAATTTTTTAATTTTGCTTTCGTAGCCTGATTCCTTTGGTTCATAAAATTTAGTTTTTATGGTTTCAGGCATATATTGTTGTTTTACATAAAACTTTTCATAATCATGGGGATATTTATATTCTATTCCCCTGTTAAGCTTTTCAGCACCTTTGTAGTGCTTATCCTTTAAATGTGCCGGAACTTCATGTGAGCTATTTTCGACAGCATTCATTGCTTTGTCAATTGCATTAATAACAGAATTGCTCTTTGGCGCACATGCAATATAAATTGCAGCTTGGGCAAGGGTTATCCGTCCTTCCGGAAAACCTATTATTTCAACCGCCTTAAATGCGTTGACTGCAACTTCCAAGGCTCTCGGGTCTGCATTTCCCACATCTTCTGAAGCACAGATTATTATTCTTCTTGCAATAAACTTCGGGTCTTCTCCGGCTTTTATCATTTTAGCAAGCCAATAAACTGCCGCATCCGGGTCTGAACCTCTCATGCTTTTTATAAATGCAGATATCGTGTCATAATGGTTGTCTCCATTTTTGTCATAATCAATTTTCTTTCTTTGAATACATTCAGATGCAATATCTATATTTATTTTTATTATTCCGTCAATTTCATCAGTTGTTTCCACACCAAGCTCTAATGCGTTAAGAGCGCTTCTTATATCTCCGTTTGAATATTCTGCAATATGAGCTAAAGCATCCTCATCAATTTCTACCTTTCTGTTTCCATATCCCCTTTTATCCAATAGTGAGCTTCTTACAACAATCTTAATATCCTCTATATCAATACTTTTGAATTCGAATACCAATGAGCGTGAAATCAAAGCGGAATTAACTTCAAAATACGGGTTTTCCGTAGTTGCTCCAATCAATATTATTGTACCATTTTCCACGTAGGGAAGCAAGGCGTCTTGCTGGGCTTTATTGAAACGATGAATTTCATCTATAAATAAAATTGTTCTCTTATTATAAATTGAAAGCTCATCAATAGCATAACTTATTTTTTCCTTTATATCCTTAATGCCGCTTGTAACGGCATTTAAGGTGGTAAAGTTGTTGTTTGTTGTATTTGCAATAATTTTAGCCAAGGTTGTCTTGCCGGTTCCGGGAGGTCCATAAAAAATTGCAGAAGTAAGCTTATCAGCTTCAATTGCCCTGTTTAAAATTTTCCCGTTGCCGACTATATGCTCTTGCCCAACAAATTCATTTAAATTTAAAGGTCTCATCCGCTCTGCAAGAGGACCCTCTTTTTTTATGGAATTTTGGTATTGCATTTCAAATATATTCATAACATTCCTTTACAGTTTCTTGCCGATTGTAAATTTCAATGCATTCTTTTTCATTTCGCTCTTATCGTAAGCCTTCAAGAGATAAAATGAAATTATTAATGAAAACAATGATGCAACTGCAGAAATAATATCCTTATTAGGACCTGTAAGTATCATTTGAAAAATAAAAACTGTTGCCAGCATCAATAATAAAGGTAACCCGTAAAGAACTGCTATATGCTTAAGCATCACTTCATTTTCTGCTTTAATCTCTACATAATCTCCTACATTAATCTCATCTTCTACATCTGAAATATCAGTTTCGAAAATAACGCTGTTAACTTTACATGAAGAGCTGCAGCTTTTGCAGCTGTCCCCGCATGATGATACTCTTTTAACAGAAATAACCGCATTGTTTCCATCTATTTTTTCTATTCTTCCTATATTATCCATTATATCATCCTTCCTAAGGGTAAAAACTTACTCATTTAATGAAATTTTCAGCTCATCAAGCTGTTTTTCAGATACTTGGCTGGGCGATTCAGTCATCAAGCAGGAAGCGCTCTGTGTTTTTGGAAATGCAATTACATCCTTTATGCTGTCTGCACCTGTCAACAACATCATAAATCGGTCTAATCCATATGCAATCCCTCCATGAGGAGGCACACCGTATTTAAATGCTTCAAGCAAGTAACCGAACTTCTTTTGTGCTTCTTCCTCTGTAAAGCCAAGTGCTTTGAACATTCTGTTCTGCAATGCTCTGTTTGTGATACGTATACTTCCGCCGCCTATCTCATCACCGTTTATTACGATGTCATATGCTTTTGCTCTTACTTCCCCCGGACTTGATTCTAATTTATCTATATCCTCATCTACAGGTGATGTAAATGGATGATGCTTTGCAACATATCTTTCTTCTTCTTCACTGTATTCAAACAACGGGAATTCTGTAATCCACACTAATTCATAAACATCATTGTCAATTAAATTTCTTTCTTTTGCTATTTCGATTCTCAAGGCGCTCAGCGCAGTATTTACTGCAGATTCATTATCGGCAACTATAAATACTATATCTTTTTCCTTAAGCTCCAACATAGAAATCAACTCGTGAATTTCGCCTTCGCTTAAAAATTTCGCAACAGGAGAATCAATCTGACCGTTTTCATATTTAAGCCATGCTAATCCTTTTGCACCGTGAGATTTAACAAATTTCTCAAGCTTTGAAATACCTTTTTTGGAATAATCCTCCGATGCCCCGTCAATTTTTATGCATTTAATCAAACCTCCGTTTTCATAAACTGATTTGAATGCATTGAATTCAGAATTTTTAAATACATAAGTAATGTTTTTCAGCTCATATCCAAAACGCAAATCAGGTTTGTCACAGCCGTATTTATCCATGGCTTCATTATAAGGCATTCGTCTTAATGGAAGCTTAATATCAATATTTTTTACTTCCTTGAATATTCTTTGAATAAGCCTTTCATTTACCGCCATTACATCTTCTGCATCAACAAAAGACATTTCAATGTCAACCTGAGTGAATTCAGGCTGTCGGTTTGCCCTTAAATCTTCGTCTCTGAAGCATCTTACTATCTGGAAATATCTGTTCATTCCCGAAACCATCAAAAGCTGCTTATATATCTGAGGCGATTGAGGCAATGCATAGAAATTACCGGTTGAAATTCTGCTCGGTACTAAATAGTCCCTTGCCCCTTCAGGTGTAGGCTTCGCCAAAAATGGGGTTTCTATTTCGTTGAATCCATTTTCATATAAAAAGTCTCTTATAACCTTTGATGTCTTGCTTCTCATCAATAAGTTCTTTTGCATTGAAGGCTTTCTTAAATCAAGATATCTATACTTTAAACGCATTTGCTCGGAAACATCATCATTATCCTTTATATAAATGGGAGGAGTTTCTGCAGTATCCAAAATTCTTAATTCCTGTGCGTAAACTTCTATTTCTCCCGTAGCCATTTCAAAGTTTTTGGACTGTCTTTCAAATACTTTTCCTTTTACTGCAATAACATATTCACTTCTTAAATTTTCTGCCTTTTCAAAGGCTTCCTTATTTACATCCATATCAAAAACAATTTGAATTAAACCGGTAACATCTCTTAAGTCTGCAAAAATAAGTCCGCCTAAGCTTCTTCTTTTTTGTACCCACCCCATAAGCACAACTTCCTTGCCAATGTGTTCTTTGTTCAACTCTCCGCACATATTTGTTCTTCTAAGTGTTTCCATTGTATCCATAGCTACCTCCATAGCATCATATATTATCATCTTAAACAAAAAACTCGTCCCCTATGCTTAGGGACGAGTATAACCCGCGTTGCCACCCTATTTGGACTAAAAGTCCCTCTCATTAGAATTTGCTTTATAGAGGTGTCTTCATCAAAAGTTAATAACAGGCTTCCATCGTCCCTGTCTTTCTATAACCATTGCTTTATGATTACTCTTCCCCTGCAATATATACAAATAAATTACCACACACCACTTTGTTTGTCAACATCAAAAATTCGAAAAGACAGGCATGCTCTGATGCTACGTTACCATTCACATTCTCCAAGAAAATGATAAAACCATGAGTGAACATTTGCAGGACACGACAATAATTCTTAGCGAGTGCAGGCTAAAAATCCGTTAAGCAGTTTGCACTGTTTGAACGAAGTGAGTTTGGAAACTGCAGGATTTTTAGACGGAATGAGCTATTAGAATTATTCGTGTCCGAAACCGTGAGCGACGGTTTTATCATTTGTCAAGTCATCCAAGGTTTTGAATGTGTAGCCTAAGTCTTTCCACTTTGTTAATAGCTCATCTAAAATTTGTTCGTTTGTATCTGAGGTGCTGTGCAACAAGACTACTGCTCCAGGGTGTATACGAGGAATAAGTTTTTTGAATGCCTGCTCTTTTGAAGGCTGGTCATTTTTGTACCAGTCAACATATGCGAGACTCCAAAAAATTGTTCTGTAACCTAATTCATCAGCCATCTTTAAATTTTCTTCATTAAACTTTCCTTGAGGAGGCCTGTAGTATTTTGGCATCTCCTCTCCTGTTATTTCCTTATATAATTCTTCCAATGAAGTCAGCTCCTTATTAAATGATTCCTTATCAGAAATCAATGACATATCAGGATGGTGGTAAGTATGATTCCCTACTGTATGACCTTCTTGAACCATCCTTTTGACAAGTTCCGGCTCCTTTTCCAAATAGTGTCCCACTAGAAAAAATGCAGCCTTCACCTCATGAGCTTTTAAAGTATCAAGTATATTGGGAGTATTTCCGTTTTCAAACCCTGCATCAAATGTGAGATAAATACATTTATCATCCGGCTC
>DNNJ01000305.1:14811-15490 GCA_003487955.1 Clostridiales bacterium
TTAAAAGTATTGTAGATTAAAAAACCTGCAAGCAATAAAACTACTATCAATGAAATCATGAATATCTTTTTGTTTATTTTTAATACCATATATCTCACCCCTTTATTTATTTATATATATAAACAGGCTTAATATGTCTTAAAAATGTTTTTATATTTAGAAAAACATTCTTTGACAAAGTAATATAAATACAATATAATGTGATGGACATTACATGAAAGAGGAGAAAATATGTTAGAACATCTTATTAACATTATCGTGCCTAACATTGCCCATTTGCTTGAACTTATCGGAGTATTTATCATTTTATACTCAGCCTTAAAATCATTTGTTAAATATGCAATTCGACATTTCAATTTTGGAGACGAAAGAATCAAAATCGAACTGTCACAGGCATTGGCAATGGCTTTGGAATTTAAATTAGGCGCGGAGATTCTAAAAACATTAATTATAAGAACCATCGATGAATTAATAATTCTTGCATCAATAGTAATATTAAGAGCAGCCTTAACGCTTATAATACATTGGGAAATAGAAACGTCAAAGAGGGGAACCAACCATACAGAATTAAATAAACCTGATGGTATTGAAAACTGAAGGCTCAGCCTGAAGAATCTCAAACTCAAAAGATGCGATCCTTCGCTATCGCTCAGGATGACATAAATATGGTTTTAAATAG
>DNNJ01000123.1:0-1401 GCA_003487955.1 Clostridiales bacterium
GAAACCCGTGCTAAATTTTGTATGGTTTTTTCTGCTGTACAGCCTAAAATACCATTATCTTCCGGAATATATATTTTTTCCAAGGCCATTTTTGCAGCATCAACGGCGGCATCAACTGAAATAGATAGTTTATAGGCACATCCAAGCTTTGCTCCATCACAGAGCATTCCGGAAATTCCTGCTATCATATTATTTATAGAGCCTTTAATCTGCTCATTGTTTCCGCTTAACATGTATGTGAGTCCTGCAGCACAGCCCACTCCAGCTGCAACTCCGCAGCCGCAAACCGGTGAAAGTGCTCCTAAATATACTTTTACAAAAATTGTGATTAAATGGCTTAAGGTTACAGACCGCAATATTTTTTCGTTTGGAATATTTTTTTCGCGGCCGATATAGGATATTGGAATTATTGCCACCAACCCGTGATTGCCTGAACCGGCACTGCTCATTACCGGCAAAAGGTATCCTGACATTCGCGCTTCTGAAGCCGCAGCAGTATATGCTTTAGCCATTGTGAAAACATCTCCTGCTTTTTTATATAAATATTTGCTTAAACCAACACCGGGGGCTTCTTTTAATCCTGCATCAGCAATCTTTAAATTCATATCAATTCCGTTTTGAATAAAAAAAATCTGCTCAATTGGCACATTATTTACATAATCAATAAGTTCATCAATAGTAAAGTTTTTTATTTCAAATTTTATTTCATTTTTTGTTTTCTTTTCTGCAGCTTTAGAAATATCACCTGCATCAAACAAGACCTCATCATTTTTTCTTTCAAAAATAATATTGGTATGAGCATCCCTAATTATAACCGTTGCATTATCTTTATCTCCAATTGCTTCTGCTTTTATATACAATCCTTGAATATAAGAATTCAGCTTCAAGTCTATAATATTTGAATCGACAATTTCCAATGCCCTATCGATGCTTTTGTTATCAACATCCTTCAGAACTTCCAATACATATTCCGATTTACCTATTACTAAAGAGAGAGCAGCCGCAAACATTATACCGTGCTCGTTTGTTCCCGGGATACCGACGCTGAATCCGTTTTTTAAAATGTTTTTATCAACTTCTATATTAAGTTTTTTCACTTCAGACCCTAATATTTCTTTTGCTCTTGCAACCGCATAAGCAACAGCCCCGGGCTCGGTACAGCCTAATGCAGGAGTAACCTGATTTTTTAATATATTTGTCAGTAGATTATTTTCCATATACATCCCCTGTAAAAATAAATTTTTAAAATGTTACAATATTATATCAAAAATAATAAATTTTTTCAAATAAATATTATATCCTCTTGAAATAAGTTTTTGACTTTAAGCTGATTATAGGTTAAAAAAGTTCTTCAGATTGCAAATAATTCTTTTGAAGAAATTTGAGTTTCCCCAAAATTTT
>DNNJ01000123.1:1517-6441 GCA_003487955.1 Clostridiales bacterium
AATTTTTTCAAATAAATATTATATCCTCTTGAAATAAGTTTTTGACTTTAAGTTGATTATAGGTTAAAATATTATAACCTATACATGTGAGGTAATGATGAACAGAAACTTAAAAACATCAAACATTACGGAAGCGGCAATGATAACCGGGATATTGGTTATAATTGCTTATTTGTCATCTTTTATTACATTATTAATGTTTTTCTATCCCACTCCTGCAATTATTTTGGGTAAAAGGAAGGGACTTAAATATTCGGTTTTAGCATTAATAGCTTCAGATTTAATAATTTCCATGCTTTTAGGAGTACAAACGGGACTTGTATTTTTTATTTTATATACACCTTTGGCGGTTGCACTTACATATGGCATCTGCAGAGATGAAGATGCCAACAAAACAATATTGTACGGGACAGCTGCTTACATGATTTCATTTGTTCTGTACATATTACTTTTGAATTTTATAATGGGCATAAACTTTATCGAAAGAGTTGCAGAAATGTATGACCAAAGCTTTGCTATGACAAGGGGTTTATTTGACAATATTCCTGACCAATTAAGAACTGCTCAGATTGAACAGTATATAAGAGACATTGAAGAAATGGCACCAAAAATGAATTATATTGTAACAAATGTGTTTCCGGCAGTTTTGATAGCAGCATCAGTAATTACGTCATACATTAATTATATGGTTGCCAGTAAATTCGCAGTACGGTTTTCAATAAATGTAAAACAACACGAAGGTATAGGTTATTTTTCGTTTCCAAGAAATTTTATGATTGCAATGGCAGGATTGCTGCTTTTGTCATTTTTGCTTGGATTATTGAATATTAATGTTGGAATTATTCAGCTGAATCTATTTATTATAGTATTTATGGCAATGCTTTTACAGGGGTTTGCAGTGTTGAAATTTTTTATTGACAAAATCATTTTAGGCAAGTTTGCAAGAAACATAATTTTGATTATTATTGTACTTATGAGTATGAGTTTCAGCGTTATATATGCAATTATCGGATTAGTTGATTTAACCGTAAATTTAAGAAAAATAAACAGGACCGTATAGTTGAAGGAGGCAATATGGAAAAGAAAACTCCATTATTTTTAAAGGATGACAGTTTTATATACTTCGTAGTAATAGTGTTATTAATAATAATCTTCATAATTGAAGGTATGTTTATTTATGCTGCCTCTGCAGGACTGGTTTTAGTTATTATAACAGCATTTACATTAAGAAAACAGATTTTGCGTAATAAGGAGCTTAAAAATTATGTTATTAATTACACAAAAAACCTAGAAAACTTATCAATAAATTCCTTTTATTATTCACCATTACCCATATGCATAATTGGACTAAACGGAAAAATGTTCTGGTTTAACAATAAGTTTAAAGAACTGCTCAGCGGTGATTCAGATGTAATTGAAAATATCGAGGAATTTGTCGGGGGATTTCCTTCAAAATCAATGGATGGAAACAAAGAAGGCACTATAAGCAATATAGAAGTTCCTGAAACGGGCAGAAGTTTCAATGTATTGTATTATGAACTTGAAGAAGGACGATTCGGCGAAGGAAGGTCATATGTTTGCTATTGGAATGAAAATACGGCATTTATTACCTTAAAGAATAAATATAATGATGAACGTCCTATTACAATGCTGATTCAGATAGATAATTATGAGGAAATATCAGAAAAATTAGAGTTGGGTGAGAAGTCTTCCATGACTGCTCAGACAGAAAAAATTCTTAACAATTATGCTGCTGAAATGAATGGATTTGTGCTTAAATATGACAATTATAAATTTTTAATGATTATTGAAAACAAATATCTTGAAACATTGGAAGCAAAGAAATTTTCCATGCTTGATGATGTAAAATCAATAAGAGGTACCAACGATTTTAACTTTACACTCAGTATAGGTACCGGTGCAATGGCTAAGAATTTAACTCAGCTTATGGATTACTCCAAGGGAGCTCTTGATGTAGCTTTGGGAAGAGGAGGCGACCAAGCTGTAGTTAAAAGGATTAATTCCGTTAAATTTTACGGTGGCAAAAGCAAGGCTGTTGAAAAAAGAACAAAAGTCAGAGCAAGGATTATTTCATACGCATTGAGGCAAATAATTGACCAAAGCTCCAATGTAATCATTATGGGACACAGGGTTGGAGATATGGACAGCCTTGGCTCAGCCATAGGCATTTACAGCATTGCCAAAAGCAGGGGCAAGAAATCATACATAGTGTTGAATAATGTCAATCATGCTTTGAAAAACATGTATGAAAGAATGAAAAAAGAAGAAAGCCATTATATAGAATCTATCATAACAACTGAAAAGGCATTGGAGCTTTCTGATCAAAACACCCTCATTGTTGTTTTGGATACACACAGGAAAAGTTATACTGAAGCCCCCGAGCTTATTGACCAAATTGACAAGGTAGTATTGATAGACCATCATAGAAGAAGCGAAGAATATATTGAAAATACTTTATTAGACTACATTGAGCCTTATGCATCATCAACCTGTGAGCTTGTGGCAGAGTTAATCCAATACATGGAAGAGCACATTAAGCTGACTAAATTTGAAGCTGATGCTCTTATGGCGGGAATAGTTGTGGATACAAATTCATTCACATTTAAAACAGGCATAAGAACATTTGAAGCAGCAGCCTTTTTAAAGAGAAGAGGTGCCGACAATGTGGAAGTTAAGGAATTGTTCAATGAAAGCATCGAATTTATGAAGAAAAAGACAGAAATAATTGAAAGAAGTGAAATTGTTTTTGATGACGTGGCAGTATCATATATTGATGAGACCACCGAAGATTCCAATGTTGCAGCTGCACAAAGCGCAGATGAGCTGCTTACAATTAAGGATGTAAATATGAGTTTTGTGCTTGTCAGAAACAAGGAGTATATAAATATAAGCGGCCGTTCCGTGGGAGATATGAATGTACAGGTAATTTTGGAATACCTTGGGGGAGGCGGTCATTTGAACATGGCGGGCGCTCAGGTATATACCACGGACATGGAAGAAGCAAAAGCCAAACTATATGAAGCCATAGCTCAGTATAAAAAGGAGATTAAACCATGAAAGTAATATTATTGGAAGGTGTTAAAAATGTTGGGGAAAAAGGACAAATAATCAATGCTAAAGACGGTTATGCCCGAAATTTCCTTTTCCCTAAAAATTTAGCCATAGAAGCAACAGAAATTAATTTAAAAAATCTTGAAAATGCTAAAAAGAAAAAAGAAGAAAAGGAAAAGAAAATTCAAGAAGAAGCTAAAGCTCTTGAAGAAGAGCTGCTTAAAAAAACCATTGTTATAAAAACAAAGACAGGCGAAAACGGAAGGCTTTTCGGTTCAATTACAACAAAGGAAATATCAGACCTTTTAGAGAAAGAGCATGGAATCTTAATCGATAAAAAGAAATTTGACTTGGATGAGCCCATTAAATCCGTGGGTGAATACTATGTCAAAATAAAACTTCATCCAACGGTAAATGCTAAATTAAAAGTAATAGTAACAGAAAATAAGAGGTAGAAATGTCAGAGCTAATTAGTTTGGGGAAAATTCCTCCTCATAATGCAGAAGCTGAACAGACCGTTTTAGCTTCTTGTATGATTGATCACATAGCTGTCGAAAAAGTAGTTAATTTGTTGAGTTATGACGATTTTTATTATGAAGCAAACAAAGAAATATTTGACAGCATCAAACAGCTCCACATGCAAAATATTCCTGTTGATGCAGTCACTGTTTTTGAGGAGCTTAAAAAAAGAGGCAAAATCGATTATATAGGCGGATTTGAATATTTAGCAACACTAACTGAAAATATAATAACTTCAAAAAATGTTGAAGCTTACTGCAATATAATAAGGGAAAAGTCCACCCTGAGAAAGCTGATAAATGCTTCTCAAGAAATAATAGAGAAGGGCTACAAGGAAGATGATGATGTTCAAAGAATCATAGAATTGGCTGAACAAAGGATTTTTTCCATATCGCAAAATAGAAGCATCAATACTTTTTCCGAAATAAAAGAAGTCCTTATGACTGTATTTAATCAGCTTGAAGAAAGAGCAAAGAGCGGCGGAGGCATAACCGGTCTTGCTACGGGCTACAATGATTTGGACAGAATGACTTCTGGGCTTCAGAAATCTGATTTAATTTTGCTTGCTGCAAGACCTTCAATGGGAAAGACTGCTCTTGCTTTGAATATTGCTATGAATGTTGTTAAAAGCGGCGCATCTGTTGCGCTTTTCAGTCTTGAAATGTCAGAGGAGCAATATGTACAAAGGATTATAAGCCAAGAATCAATGGTCGACAGCACAAAACTCAGGACAGGCAGTTTAGACGACGATGATTGGACAAGGCTTATTAATACCATGAGCTTAATTTCAAATTACAAGGTATATATTGATGACACACCATCTGTTACATTGTTTGAAATGATGTCTAAATGCAGAAGACTTAAAATTGAAAAGGGTTTAGATTTAATAGTAGTGGACTATTTGCAGCTTATGTCTGACGGAGGAAGGACGGACAACAGGCAACAGGAGATTTCCAATATATCACGAGGATTGAAGGCCCTTGCCAGAGAGCTTGATTGCCCTGTATTGGCACTGTCTCAGCTTTCCCGTGCACCGGAGCTTAGAAATGATCACAGACCTGTTATGTCAGACTTGAGGGAATCCGGAGCTATTGAGCAGGATGCCGATGTAGTAATGATGCTTTACAGAGATGAGTATTATAACAAGGAAGAATCTGAGAGAAAAGGAATAACGGATGTAATTATAACCAAACAGAGAAACGGTCCCGTAGGAACCGTTGAGTTAGCATGGATAGGTCAGTATACAAAGTATGGAAATATACAAAAGTAATGAAAATTGAACAGTGAACAATGATACAGTAAGATAAAAAAAGTTCAGGGCAACCCTGAACTT
>DNNJ01000123.1:6670-8517 GCA_003487955.1 Clostridiales bacterium
CCCTGAACTTTTTTTATATGTCCCTCAACCTATATCGTTCTTGCTATTATTATTTTTGATCCCGGTGTAAGTACATTATCTTCGGGAAGTTCATTCAGTTCTTTCAAGTAGTTTATTGATAAATTATAATTCTTTGCAATATCCCACAGAGTTTCTCCGGATTGAACCACTCTGAATATAAGGCTTGGCATCTTGCTTCTGTCAACCGGCCCTCTTTCTACAACATCCCTGATTACGGTAATTTCGTCATCATCTTTAAATTTAAGTGCAACATTAATATCACAGTTTAGAACAACCGAGCTGTTTCCTTTTCTGTAGGCATTGCATTTATGGGTTGCAACATCAGAATGTATCTTATATAATGCTTCATCTTCATCTATTGGGAAATCGACCGTGAACGGCAGTGAAGCAAATGCTTTGTCTATTTTTTCTATATCTCCGTTTAAATAAAGCATATTTACATCCAAGAAACCATCTATAATGTATTTGTTGTCAGCTATTCTCTTTTCAGAAACCTTCGGGCTTACATCTACCGAATAGATATCCTTTATTGAACCGGTAAGCACATCAAAGTTATTTTCATATTTGACAACTTCATTAGTCAAATTTTTAAGTGATGATAAGTTTACTTTTTCGGATTGTAGTTCCAGTTCGTTTTTTGTAGAATAGCAGTCCATGATTATGTTTCTTTCCACAGTATCATAAAATGATGCATTTACAGTAAATGGCAGTGCAAATTCTATTAGTTTTTTCTCATCATCAAAGTTTTCAGTTGTCGAATAAGTTATATCGTTTACTGTAATATTTATATCCTTCAACATATTTTCATTTGAAGATGCAAGCTCCAAATAATGAGTAAAGGGGAACTCTTCTGATACATATCCGATAGTATGCGGCTCACCGTCCTCAATGAACATGAATCCAACCTTGCATATTCCTTCTATAAGCATTTTATCATTTAATACATCAATGTTTGTTATATAAACATCAGCTCCTGATTTAATAATTTTGTCTATTTCACCGGAACCTTTACTAAGCTCTACAGCATCATTAATGTTTATTTCTTCTGATATTTCTGCTACTGTATCTGTATAGGCTATATTTTTGGTTTTGGCCTGGATGCTTCCGTCAGACTCTAAGTTTGAAACATATGTAACAGGTTTTTTCATGTATACATCAGTATCTAATATTAATACTGCTTTAACAAGAAAACTCCTTTCTGTCAGTTGTTCGGCATCAATATAATCTATAAAGATATTTGTTAATGCTTCCATGTCTTCTGTTACGCCTTCCGCAGTGAGCTCTTCTCTGAAAGGTATTTCGCCTGACATGGAATGTATTGTGTAACTCTCATTGTTTGAACGATAAATAATATTATATATCAGCCTGCCGTCAACTATTATATTATCTGTTGTTACCGCAACATTATTGAGTCTTGCCTTTCCTTCCGCGGTTACGAGCTTCTCAATATCAGGCATGTCATCAGCAATTGCAAACTCGTTTTCCAATAAAACTTCAGTGGAATATGAATCAATAATTTCATTAATATTGAATGTATCATTAAATAATTTAACCAAAATAAATCCTCCTTTTAGTTAATACAGCATTACGCATTATTCTTTTATAAATGTATATGCCGTTTAAATTTCAATAGTACAACTTATAAATAAAATTTTTTCAAAAAATATTAAAAGGGATTGACCTTTTGTTTTATTTAATATAGAATAATCAAGTAATGTAATGACGACTTTTTAATCACCAAATTAATAAAATAATTACACAGTGAACCGAATTAATAGAGACTAAAAAAAAAACCCCTTTTTGTCTCTTTTTTATGTTTATAAGGT
>DNNJ01000123.1:8758-10944 GCA_003487955.1 Clostridiales bacterium
ATCAGGAGGAAGAAATGCCAAAATATATTTTTATAACCGGTGGAGTTGTATCTTCATTAGGGAAAGGAATTACTGCAGCTTCTTTAGGAAGGCTTTTGAAAAGCAGGGGACTTAAAGTAACATTGCAGAAATTCGACCCTTATTTAAATGTGGATCCGGGAATGATGAGTCCTTATCAGCATGGAGAAGTGTATGTAACTGACGACGGAGCTGAAACAGATTTAGACTTAGGACACTATGAAAGAATAGTTGATATAGATTTAACTCAATACAGTAGCATCACATCAGGCAAAATATACTGGGCTGTACTAAATAAGGAAAGAAGAGGAGATTATCATGGAGGAACTGTCCAGGTTATTCCTCATGTAACCAACGAAATCAAATGTATGTTAAAAAGAATTGCTGCAGTTAAGGATGTTGATATTGTTATAACCGAAATCGGCGGAACTGTAGGAGATATTGAAAGTCAGCCATTTTTGGAAGCCATTCGTCAAATTCGTTATGAGGTAGGAAGAGAAAATGTATTGTATGTTCATGTTACATTGCTTCCTTATTTATCAATGGCGGGAGAGCTGAAGACAAAACCAACGCAGCACAGTGTTAAAGAGCTTTTAAGTATAGGAATCCAGCCGGATATATTAGTGTGCAGAAGCGAAAAGGAAATATCTGCTGAGCTGAAAACAAAAATCGCTTTGTTTTGCAATGTTGAAAAACAAAATGTTATTCAAAATGAAGATGCAGAATCCATATATGATATTCCTCTAAAGTTGGAAAAAGAAGGCCTTGCAAAATTAGTCTGCGATCATTTCAACATAAAATGCACTGAACCGGATTTAACTGAATGGACCGAAATGGTGGAGCGTTCAAAGAATCCAAAACATAGAGTTAAAATAGCTCTTGTGGGCAAGTATGTAGAGCTTAAGGATGCATATTTGTCAGTTGCGGAAGCACTTAAGCATGCAGGATTTGATAATTCTTGTGATGTTGATATTTCATGGATACATTCAGAGCATGTCAATGAGAATAACTACAAACAAATACTTAAGGACTGCGACGGAATTTTAGTTCCCGGCGGTTTTGGCGACAGAGGGATTGAAGGGAAAATTCTTGCAGCAAAATATGCAAGAGAAAATAGAAAGCCTTATTTAGGGATCGGACTTGGTATGCAAATAGCAGTAATTGAATTTGCCAGGTCAGTTTTAGGCTATGCTGATGCTGACAGCTTTGAATTTAATCCTGAATCCGGCTATCAAATAATTGATATGGCGGATGAACAGAAGAGCAGCGAAAATAAAAACGGAGCTATGAGGCTTGGAAGCTACCCATGCAGGCTTATTAACGGTACAAAGGCAAAAGGAGCATATGAGGGTGCTGACATGATTAATGAAAGGCATCGCCACAGATATGAGTTTAATAATAAATTCAGGGATGTATGTGAGAAAAACGGGCTTATAATTTCTGGAATTTCACCGAACAACAAATTGGTTGAAATAATAGAATTAAAGGACCATCCATGGTTTGTGGGGGCACAGTTCCATCCTGAATTCAAATCAAGACCTACAAGGAGTCATCCTTTGCTCAAGAATTTAATAAAAGCATCGATAGAATGCAAATAGGCAGAGACAGTGGGGACGGTCCTTACTGTCCCACTTTTGCAATCATATATCATGATGACATCTTTCGTTATCTTTTTGATAATTTGGGACAGTTAAGGACCGTCCCCACTGTCCCCGTACTTGAGAGGAATGTCCCCAAATATATGCCTCCAATTATTATAATCCCGCCGAGCACTGTGTATAACGAAGGGATTTCTTTAAAAATCATCATTGCCATAAGGCTGGCAAAAATCGGCTCCATTAATGTTGATAGAGAAATCAATGTAGATGAATAATACTTCATTAAATAATTGTAAGCTGTATGCCCAAGTATTGAACTGAAAAAACTTAACAGAAAAAACAGTGCATATTCTTTGACAGGGTAAGGATACACAGGTGTTCCCGTTGCAAAGCACATAATAAACAATACAATTGCCGATACGGAATAAACAATAAAAACATATACTCCTGCGCTTACAGTCCTTCTTACAGCTCCGCCTATTACCAAATAACCGGCAACAAAGATTGCACCCATGAATGCAAGGATATTCCCAAGCATCATGCTGCTTTCATTTCCTTGAGATGAACCCA
>DNNJ01000141.1 GCA_003487955.1 Clostridiales bacterium
TTCACAAAGTGTTGCTGTTAACGGAAGAACAACCCTCAATATCGTGTTACAAGAGGATGCGGAGACGCTCGATGAAGTGGTGGTTGTGGGCTATGGGGTACAGAAAAAAGTGAATTTGACTGGCTCTGTCGCCTCAGTTGGAAGCATGGAACTTACAAAGCGTCCAACACCTAATGTCCAGAATTTATTACAAGGCAAAGTTTCAGGTTTACAGATTAACCAGCGTGGGGGTACACCCGGGGCAGATGCCGGTACAATGCGTATTAGAGGTGTTGGAACTTTTAGTAGCGCCGGAAGTAATCCTCTTATTTTAATTGATGGAGTTCAAGGTGACATATCCACCATTGATCCAAACAATGTCGAATCGATTTCTGTGTTGAAAGATGCTGCATCTGCAGCAATTTATGGAGCAAGAGCTGCCAATGGTGTAATCCTGATTACCACAAAAACCGGCAAGATCCAGGATGTATCTGTTGAATATCATGTGAGTTTAGAAGCCCATAAGGCAACACGTCTGCCTGATATTTTAACTAATTCAGCGGATTATATGGAATTGTGGAATGAAGCAAATAAACGGTCGGGTAAATCCCAATATTTTACACAGGAAGAAATAAACGCTTTTAGGAATAACCCGGACGATCCGGTTAATTATCCCAATTTCAACTGGGTAGATTATATTTTTAAAACTGCATTTGTACACAATCATCATCTTGGTATAAGTGGGGGGAACGAGAAGACTTCTTTTAATTTAGCATTGGGTTACCTGGATCAGGGGGGTATCGTAGATTTATATGACTTCAAAAGGTATAATTTACTGCTATCTGTTGATACAAAAGTAACAGATTGGTTTACTTTGGGAGGAAACATCCAGGGTATGAGAAGGGATATTACCCAGGATGTGCAAGGTGCCCATAATGAGGCTTATTTTGTGATGCATGCTTTTGGGCCGGGCCCGAATTACACACCGACAATGACATTACCGGATGGCTCAACAGGTTACGTCGCAAGATACAGTTCTTCCATCGCCGAGTGGACAGTGAGAAATCCTGCTTCCATCATAGCGCAAGGTTCGAATGTCACCAATAATTATAATGTAAGGCCGCAGATTTATGCAAATGTGAAGCTGACCAATAATTTGAACTGGCAGACTAAAGGTGCATTTAACTTCAATTATAATTTCCAGAAGAACCACGAACATGCCGTTAGCAATTATTACTTTAAAGATGGATCGTATGCGCATGATGGTGCGGTATGGAATCTGGGAGTAAGAGATAATATATGGACTTCAAACCTGACCACCCTTTATTCAACACTGGATTATAATAATACATTTAACTCTATTCATAACTTGGGCGTTTTAGTCGGCTACAACCAGGAGTCGTATCTTTACAGAACGCTTGCAGGATCAAGAATGTATTTCCCGACGGACAATCTGAAAGAATTAAACGCGGGTTCATCATTGAACCAATCCACATCGGGTACTGCTTCTGAATGGGCTATACAATCGTTATTCGGACGGATCACTTACGATTATAAGAATAAGTATTTATTTGAGGCGAACGCGCGATACGATGGGACTTCCCGGATTGCACCCGATACCCGTTGGGGATTTTTTCCATCTGCGTCCGCTGCCTGGAGAATTTCAGAAGAATCATTTATGAAAGAAACGTCGTGGCTGGATGACCTGAAGTTCAGGGCATCGTGGGGAAAGTTGGGAAATCAGAATGTGGGTACCTATCCATATCAGGACGTCTTGTCAACCACCTCGTACGCATTCGATGATTTGGAATCGGGCGTAAGATTGACAAGGCTTGTTGACAAAAAACTGAAATGGGAAACAACTACCATCACTGACTTCGGTCTGGATCTCAATATAAAAAACGGATTATTCTCTCTGACTGCCGACTGGTACAATAAATTTACCGATGGTATTCTATATGGTATTCCGGTACCTGCCAGTATAGGATTATCCGCTCCGACCGTGAATGGGGGACAGATGAAAAATACCGGCTGGGATTTTGAGTTGGGACACCGGAACAACGTCGGAAAAGTCCGGTACAATGCATCCCTGAATTTCTCCACCTATAAAAATGAAGTAGTAAAAATTATAAGCCCTTCATACGGGACAACTACAGTCCAGGAAGGCCTTCCTTATGGTTCGTATTATTTAATTGAATGGGATGGAATCTTCCAGAATCAACAAGAGATTGATAATAGCCCGAGGCATCCATTTGGTCCCAAGCCAGGAGATTTAAAATACAAAGACCAGTTGACTGTTGATACCAATAACGACGGGGTCCCGGATGCAGGTGATGGTGTCATTAACGCTGAAGACCGGGTCGTAGTTGATGGCGCATATCCGAAGTTTTATTACGGAGGATCTATCGATGTTTTTTGGAAGAACTTTGACATTTCTGTTTTTTTCCAGGGCATAGAAGGAATAAAAAATTATCTTGGAGGAACGCATGCCGGATGGGGATTTACCCCTTACACGCAAGGTTCTCCCCCAACAAAAGATTTTGTTAAAAACAGATGGACCGGAGAAGGTTCAACAAACAAATATCCTGCCATGTTCGAATCTACTTATCAGCCAATTATGGGCACTGCTTCCACATATTGGTTACACGATGCTTCTTATTTTCGCTTGAAAAACCTAAGAATCGGGTATAACATACCACAGCACATTAGTGGAAAGATAGGGCTGAAAAATGCCCAGGTGTATTTCTCGGGCGATAACTTGTTTACGATTACAAGCTATCCGGGTGCAGATCCTGAAAGGTCAAGCTTGACAACTCAATACAGCGTATATCCCCAACTAACGACTTATGCATTTGGTATTAAAATAAAACTTTAATTCATGATATTATGTTAAAAATGAAATATATGAAATTTATTGCCGTTGGAATTATAGCATTGATATCTTTGTCGTGTTCCGATTTTCTTGACAAAAATCCACTTGATCAGATATCCAGTGAAACTTTCTGGCAGAATGAACAAGAAGCAAAAATGGCACTTACCGGTGTATATTCAAGGCTTCGAGCCTTCACTTTTACCCATAAAGATACCGAATTTGATATTATGGCAGGCGATGTGTGTGGAAACCAGGGGCATTCAATTATAAATATTGCACAAGGGAATATTGAACCCAATTCAGGCGGAATTGTAAGTTATATTTACTCAAATTGCTATGCTGGAATAGGTTCTTGTAATTTTTTTCTTGAAAATATTGAAAAAACTCCTATAAGTACAGAAATATTGAATGTATATAAAGGAGAAGTATGTTTTCTGAGGGCTCTCTTTTATTTCACCCTCACTGAACATTATGGCGGAGTCCCGCTTTATACAAGCCCTGTTACTATTGAAGAAGCAAAAGTCAAACAGAGCACAAAGGAAGAAGTTGTAAACCAGATACTTTTAGACCTGGATTTTGCAATCGCAAATCTGCCTGATAAAACTTATTCAAGTGGGCATGCAGTGAAAGGCTCAGCAATGACGCTAAAAGCAAAAGTCTTACTACATAATCAAAAATGGCAGGAATCGGCTGAAATTGCAGATCGAATAATACGCGATGGGAAATTTAGTCTATATAACGACTTTCGGAATTTATTCTTATCCAGTGGGCAGAAAAATAATCCTGAAATCATTTTTTCAACCAGGTATTTAAATCCGGATATATATAGTGATCTGGATATCAGGTGGTCGTGGCATGCTGTAGTTGAACCCCGACAAGAATTAGTGGATGCATATGAATGTGCCGACGGAAAACCCATAGACATATCTCCATTATATGATCCTTCGAACTGGAGGTTAAACCGTGACCCAAGACTGTTGATGACAATAAAAGCGTTTGAAGATTCGGTTTACAATTCTGCCGGGCAGAAAGTCGGGTTTAATTACAATGCCGTTTCAGCAACAGGTTACAGTCCGGTCAAATATTGCAATTGGGATGCATTGCCAATCAATTATAGTACCCATAGCGATCAGGATTGGATACTCTTAAGATATGCAGATGTATTATTAATGTATGCAGAAGCCAGAAATGAAGTAAGTGGCCCCGACGCTTCTGTTTATGACGCAATTAATAAAGTCAGAGACAGGGTCAACATGCCGCAGCTACCCACGGGGTTATCAAAAGATGAAATGAGAAAGCGGATAAGAAACGAAAGACGGGTTGAATTTGCGTTAGAAGGAATAAGGTGGGGTGACATAAAAAGATGGAAAACAGCGGAAACCTATATCCCAACGCTTGTAGATCCGGGCGGAAAAAGAAGGCAATTTGACCCGGCAAAACATTATTTATTACCTTTTCCACAGAGAGAAATGGATGTGAATAAAAATCTCATTCAAAATCCCGGATACAATTAATTCTAATGTAAATTGATAATTATAAAGTAATAATGCCGATAGCTCAACAAGATACCAAAGGGACTTGTTGGGCTATCCTTCAAACCTATTGTGATATGATGAAAAAAAGTTTCATTTTCTATCTTTTAGTGGTGGTGATTTTCGTGTGCTGTGGTAATACAGAAGAACAAAAATCAAAGAACAACTCTCTAGATAAATACAATGTTGTCTGGACTTCTCCTTCCTTAGATCATACGGGCTCCATGCCAGTAGGAAATGGAGACATTGGGTTGAACGTGTGGGTAGATCAAAAAGGAGATATATGCTTCTATATTGGTAAAACTGATTCATGGAGCGATAATGGAAGATTGCTGAAAATAGGAAAAGTCAGAATTAAAACTGAACCCCGGATTATTTTCGATGATAGCGATTTTAATCAAGAATTAGATTTGCAAAGCGGGAAGATTGTCATCACTTCTCGGAGAGGTTTGCAAGGGAAAGAACAAAATATTGGTCTTTCAGTTTGGGTTGATGCCAACAATCCTGTTGTATACGTGGATGCTCATGGCGACACTCCAGTACAATTCAATGCTATCATAGAACTTTGGAGAACAGAGCCGTATGATTTACCTGAAGTAAGCGCAAGTGACTTGCTGGAAAATCGTTCCAAGCCGAATCGCTTGAACGACCGTGTAATAGTTGAACCCGATCAGGTAATAGAGGATAAAGACGATTATATCGGCTGGCTACATCATAATAAAAAGTCGGTAGGGTTTGATCTCACTAACGAACTACAAGGCCTATCCGGTTTTTTCAATACTGATCCCTTTCTTAATCGTACGTTTGGTGCGATTATTAAAGGTACTGGAAGTGAAAAAATCAGTGATTATGAACTCCGAACATCTCAATCAAAAGACTCAAGGATTGAAATATACGTTTTGACAAAACATCCTTCCAGTCCCGAAGAATGGCAAAATCAAATAGAGGTGTTATCCCGGGAAATCTCCGCGGAATCATTTAGGGAAAGAGATAGGAAACACAAGGAATGGTGGACTCAATTTTGGGATAGAAGCTGGATGGATGCCACGAATAATGATCTTTCAAATCCTGACGATAGCAGTGCTTTTTTCGTATCAAGGGGTTATGTGCTTCAAAGATTTATCACAGCGTCGGCAGGAAGAGGAAATTATCCGATCAAATTCAATGGGTCAATTTTCACAGTACCCGCAGAAGGAACCTCCGGAGATCCCGATTATCGCCGCTGGGGACCAGGGTATTGGTGGCAGAACACCCGACTGCCCTATATCAGTTTGAATACTTCAGGAGATTTTGATCTTACCCAACCTTTTTTTAAGATGTACGCGGATGATATTTATAATCTGTGTAAATACAGAACCAAAAAGTATTTCAATTTTGACGGTGCATATTTTCCTGAATGTATGTATTTCTGGGGGGCTTGTTTTACAAATGATTATGGTTGGACTAAAATGGAAGAGCGCGTAGATAAATTGCAGGATAGCAGATGGCATAAATGGGAATGGGTAGCAGGCCCGGAGTTAGTTAACATGATGCTCGATTATTATGATTTTACTTTAGATCATAGTTTTCTTAAAGACAAAATAATTCCCGTAGCTAATGATATCATGAAATTTTTCGATAACTTTTATCCGGCAAATAATGAAGGTAAATGGGTAATGCACCCGTCACAAGCATTGGAAACCTGGTGGGATTGTACAGATCCAATGCCGGAAATTGCAGGATTACATAGTATAACGCAAAGATTAATACAACTTCCTGAATCGGAAGAAAAAAGTGCTAACATTGTTTTTTGGAAAACTATAAAAAGTAAAATCCCTGATATTCCAACAAATGAAACAGAATTAGGAACAACACTTGCCCCGGCTAGAATTTTTAACGATAAACGAAACCTTGAAAACCCGGAGCTGTATGCCGTCTTTCCTTTTAGACATTTCGCTATAGATAAACCTAATATCGATTGGGCAAAAAATGCTTTAGAACTTCGGACAGATAGGGGTAGCTCGGGATGGAGACAAGATGATATTTTTATGGCTTATCTTGGAATGACAGATCAGGCAAAAGAAAACATCGTTGCCAGGGCAACATCTTTTGATGAAAATTCCCGGTTCCCGGCTTTTTGGGGGCCTAACTATGATTGGGTTCCCGATCAAGATCACGGGGGAGTATTGATGAAAGCATTTCAATCGATGCTATTGCAAACCGATCAATATTCTGATAAAATTTACCTGTTGCCGGCATGGCCTAAAGAGTGGAATATCGATTTTAAACTTCATGCTCCTAAAAATACTGTAATTACGGGGAAAGTTGTGAAAGGTGAATTACAATTACTAGAGGTGAATCCTGTTTCACGAAAAAATGATATTGTAATATGTAAACCTTACTAATAGTATGAATTCGATTGTAATTTATTGCTCATCTGACCAATCGCTAAAATATCAGTAAATAACAATTAAAAATTCTGGCAATTATCTTCTTAAAATCGGTTGCCAGAATTTTTTTATCTCCTACTCGAATGTCCGGCAAAGAGAAATATCAAGGACGGACTAACTGGATAAGAAAGTTTTCAGGAACCACTGAAGGGGAGTCGTACTGGTAACTAACAGCAATGATTGCATCTAAATGGTAGAAGTCCAGGCAGTCTCTTTTTTATCGGGATGGAAGAAAAAATAAGTTAATTGTTTAGTTCTAATTTACGCCGATAAATTGTATCTTCGGCTTGTTAAAAAAACACATAAAAAAACCGATTGTTATGAGACAAAAAACAATCCCATTTCAGCTTCTTGTGGTTATTTGTCTTCTTGTTACCCCGTCTTGTGCCAACAGGTCAATTTCTTTAAATGACACTTCTACATT
>DNNJ01000063.1 GCA_003487955.1 Clostridiales bacterium
AGGAGAAGACAATGAATAGAAAAAATAAACGCAAGATAAAAAAAATTATAATTGTTGCCACTGCTTTAATTTTTATTTTATTTGGAGTATTACTGATAAAAGAAAAATTAAATAATGATTTACCTCCCAAAGATAATAAGGAGGAGGAATCTGTAAACAATCATAATGAACAGGAAGAAGAGACTTCGATAGAGCCGGAAAATGAGCCGGAGGAAGAAGAGCCGGAGGAGCCTGTACAACCCGAAAAACCGGAACAGGAACAATCGCCGGAGGAAGCTGAAAATAGCATCATAATCGAAAACCCGGAAAAAATAGATGTACTGGTCAATAGAAGAAGAAATCTGCCTGATACCTATATACCTGAGGACTTGGTAACACTCAGCGAAGTACCTACAGTGCTTTTAAACCCGGAGGTAAATCAGTTAAGGAATGATGCATATGAAGCATTAAAAGAATTGTTTGAGGCTGCAAAGGAAGAAGCAGGTTATGTACTGTGTGCACGGTCAGGCTACAGGTCATATAATACTCAGACATCATTGTATTCATCATATGTTAATAGCTACGGTCAGCAAGCTGCTGATAAATACAGTGCCAAACCGGGTCAAAGCGAACATCAGACAGGTCTTTCCATAGATATTACGTGCGAAGCCTTAAATTACAAATTAGATACCACATTTGGCGAAACAGATGAAGGAAAATGGGTTTCGGAAAATGCTCATCGTTTCGGATATATAATCAGATATCCTAAGGGGAAGGAAGAAATAACAGGTTATTCATATGAGCCATGGCATATAAGATACTTAGGTATTGAGCTGTCAGAAGAGGTATATGAATCAGGACTCACATTGGAAGAATACTTCCAATAAAAAGAAGCCGCGGGAATCGTCCCCGCGGCTGTTTTTAGGTGTGTCCCTTCCAATTTGGGGACATTCCTCCACAATCAGAGACTATCCCTAAATAAGGAGGTGTGTCCCTCTTCCTTTAAATCAACTCATACACATCATTTGCATATTGTACAGGATCTTCAATTGTAAGCCCTTCAATAAGCATTGCCTGATTATATAATACGCTTGAAAGTTTCTTAAGTCTTTCCTTGTCGTTGTCATAAGAGTCTTTCAACTTTTCAAAAATTGGGTGGTTAGTGTTAATTTCAAGAATTTTCTCCGCATGAATGTCTGCAGGATTATCCGGCATTGCATTTAACACCTTTTCCATTTCTATTGATACTTCTCCTTCAGTAGCAAGGCATACCGGATGAGTTTTGAGTCTTTTTGAAGCTCTCACTTCCTTAACCTTATCACCTAAAGATTCCTTCATGAAAGAAAACAGCTCCTTATTTTCTTCACTAGTATCAGCGTTATCATCTTCCGTCTTAATATCAAGGTCGGAACTTGAAATATTCTTAAATTCCTTTTCTTTGTAATTTAACAAAACCTTTATTGCAAATTCATCTATTTCATCAATAAAGTAAAGAATTTCATATCCTTTGTCCGAAACAAGCTCTGCTTGCGGAAGCTTTGACAATTTATCAACGCTTTCTCCTGCTGCATAATATATATACTTTTGGTCTTCCTTCATTCGGGCTGTATATTCATCAAGAGTTACAAGCTTCTTCTCATGAGATGAATAAAACATTACAAGCTCCTGTAGGGTTTCTTTGTTTGAGCCCCATTCACTGTATAAGCCGTATTTCAAAGTTCGTCCGAAATTTTGAAAGAATTTTTCGTAGGTTTCTCTTTCATCTTTCAGCATAGTCAAAAGCTCGCTTTTAATTTTTTCCTTGAGTTTCTTGGCAATAAATTGAAGCTGCTTGTCATGCTGCAGTACTTCTCTTGAAATATTAAGAGAAAAATCAGGCGAATCAACCAATCCCTGCACAAAGCCGAAATAATCAGGCAACAGCTCGCCGCATTTTTTCATAATCATTACACCGTTTGAATAAAGCTCAAGACCTTTTTCGAATTCCTTTGTATAGAAATCAAAAGGTGCTCGTGCAGGTATGTACAGGATTGCATTGTAGCTGACTATGCCTTCCACACTTATATGAGTGTATTTCAAAGGCTTTTCATAGCCGAAATGTTTTTCCATATAGAAGTTTTCATAATCTTCATCTTTAAGCTCACTTTTGTTTTTTCTCCATATGGGGACCATACTGTTTAATATTTCATCTTCGAAATATTCTTCGTATTCATTTTTTGTTCCTTCTTTAAGCTTTCTTTTTTTCATCATCATTTTAATGGGATATTTGATGAAATCGGAATATTTCTTTACTAAGGACTTAATGTTGTAAGCATCTAGGAACTCATCATAATCTTCATCATCTGTGCTTGGTTTGAGCTTCATGATTATGTCAGTTCCAATCTTGTCCTTTTCACAGGGTGTGATTGTATATCCGTCTGCTCCTGTGGATTCCCATTTAAAAGCTTCCTCGGAACCTGCTTTTTTGCTTATAACAGTTACCTTTTCTGAAACCATGAATGCAGAATAAAATCCAACGCCAAATTGTCCGATTATATCAACGTCTTCTTTTATTTCATTGTTTTCTTTAAAATCAAAGGAGCCGCTTTTTGCGATGATACCGAGATTTGAGTCAAGCTCATCCTTTGACATACCGATTCCCGTATCAGATACGGTTAATGTTCTTTCTTCTTCATTTGGTGTAATTCTTATATAGAAGTCATCTTTGTTAAACACAATGTTTTTGTCTTTTAAAGACATAAAGTAGCTTTTGTCAATTGCGTCATTGGCATTCGAAATAAGCTCTCTTAGAAATATTTCCTTGTGTGTGTAAATGGAATTAATCATTAAGTTCAAAAGTCTTTTAGATTCTGATTTAAATTGTTTTTTAGCCATTTTATCTTCCTTTCATTTAAATTACGCAATGATTTGTTAGCACTCGAAATGATTGAGTGCTAAGCATATTTTATCAAAAACAGATGAAAAGTCAATAGGTTAAATAAAAAAGACTCTAAAAAATGGGGTTAGGTCATCTCTCTGAAGAATCTGCAGTTGTCATATATTTTGACTAATGTATTCCATGTGTCCATATCTACTATTCCGGTGTCGGGAAGCATGCTTCTTTGCTGAAAAAGCCTTACTGTTTCTTCGGTTTCTTTATCATATAAGTTTGTAACTTCCAATTGAGTATAATTGATATATTTTCTCCAAAATCCGTTTAGCATAATTTTTATTGTATATACTATATCCTTTTGATCACTTATTTTCACATCTGCAAAGTCCGAATTGCCGACCGGAATTCTGTCGGGCATTTGAGTTTTTCGCCGGAACTCATGGTTTTCACGGACTAATTTATTCAATGTAGGGACATCAACGAAACCGGTTTGGGGAAGTCCCTTTATATTCTGAAATACAAGAACAGCATTTCGGGTTGCTTCGTCATATACTCCCGTTTGCAGCATTAAGGGCAATGAAGGATATAGAGCTTTAATGTTAATAAGATAGCTTTGAATTACCATAATTAAATTTGTGTTATAGTTTAAATCAGTAATCATAGTTGGTCTCCTTTATTTATGCGGTTGTTTCACTTTCAGCAAGAAACAACTGATATGCCTCGCTTAATACGTTCCGTGTTTCGTCATCAACAACACCGGTAACAGGCAGTCCAAACAAATTTTGGAAGGCAATAACTGCGGCAGTTGTTTCGGGCCCGAACACACCGTTAATTTCAACTGGTTTTATTTCAGGATATATGGCAGATAAAGCATTCAGCATTATTTCAAGAAATAGTATTCTTGGATATTCAAGCCCCAAACCTTCAGATAAATTTATTCCCAAAAAGGGAAGCAGAGGCAATCTTAATTCTTCTTGGGGAATTTCTGTAAGTATTGAATATACCTCCCGATACAGCAAATTCAATGTTTGCTGGTCTATTATTCCGGTAGGAGCTAAACCCATAATAGTTTGAAATTCTCTTACTGCCTCGGTAGTTTCAGGACCGTAGAACGTGTCTATTTCAACAGGTTTTATTGTGTTATATCTTTGAGATACAATATTGATAAAAAATTCTATATATGCCACTATCGGCAAGGTGGCTCCCTGCAATACAATATTAGCATAGAGCTCCTGCAGCTCTTCAAAGGTAAGTCCTTCGGCTTCTAACTCGGCTATATTCGTAACAGCAATATAAATAGAGCGTATTTTGTACCATGTATCGCTGTCCACAATTCCTGTTACAGGGAGATTGAATGCTTCTTGAAAGATTCTTACGGCATTTTCTGTATTTTCATCAAAAAACCCCGTTATTGCAACATCGGGAACTAAAGGAAAATTGTCGTGTATTATACTTAGTGAATGCTGCATTCTAAAAACATCTATTCCGGAATCTCCTAAAGAAAGAGGCTCGCCGGGATAGGTTCCCGTAATCTCTACTGCGGCAGTACTTTCAACTAAGGTTATATCATCACCATAATAATACTTAAGAATTTCTTCGGCTGTATAGCCCTGATTTGCCAATTCAACACTTCCCCATTGATACATGCCGTCACACTGAGAAATCCTTCCATCGCAGAAGACTGCAAATAACGGCTCAATATGTCCTTCTCTTGTAATATATTGATTAAAAATTTCATTTGAAATATCGGAAACAGTGTCAAAAATACCTCGTTCGTGCACATAAGCCTGGTCATACTGAGTGGTATTTGTAATATCAAAATCATAACCTCTTGACCTGTACCATTCCGTAAATATTCTATTCATTGCAACAGAAGTAATCGCATGAATATTTGCCCGTAAAGCTTCTTCCGGCCATGTGGGATACAATTCACTGGATGCTACATTTTTTATATAATCTAAATAAGGAACCGTTACATTTAGAGCTTGGTCGTCGTCGGGAGCTCCTAAATGCACGGTTATATAAAGAGGAAAAGGCACAATGACATGGGGGAGGGGAGCCTCCGGGAAAACAACATTTATATCAGATATACTCATAATATCACCTTGCTTTCATCCTTATATTTAACTTGCATCAGTATTTGGAGAGGGTGATGTTGTATTACCAAATCTTAATTGCCGATAAACGGTTATCATTTTGTTCCATGTTTCTTCATCTACAATTCCATTTGCCTCAAGTCCATAAGCTCTTTGAAAAGCTGTTACTGCAGCCGTTGTTTCCGGGCCAAATGTGCCGTCCGGCTGAACATATGGTATTTCCGGAACTACAGTTGAAATATATGCTAATATCTCCTGTATAATGAATACTCCGGGCCTTTCTGAGCCCTCACTGAATAATACATTTGGATAGAGTAAGGAGGGCAGCTCAATAGCTGCAGGCGGTAGTGCCCTCAAAATGCCAAGGACGCTGTTGTACATTGCAGTCCATGTTTCCTCATCAATTAAACCTGTTGCGGGAAGCCCCATGGTTTTTTGAAACTCAATTATTGCATTCCTTGTTTCAGGACCTAAAATGCCGTCAATATCAACTGCAGGGATGGAATCATAATAAGCCGATAAAACGTTTAAAAAAAACTGAACCATTTGAACTCGAGGTAGAACCTCAACCCCTTCTTCTGTCTCTGTAATATCTTCAATAACATCACCGACTAAGACTCCACGGGGAGAAAGTTCTGCAAGCCTTATTACAGATGCATATATAGTTCCTATCTGAACCCAAGTTGCCATATCTATAATACCTGTTACCGGAAAATTAAATATATTTTGAAATTCTTTCACTGCAGTTTCCATATTTTCGTCAAATAAAGAATTAACGGGTGAAATTCTTGGTATGGCAGGGTAATTTACAGATATTGCATTTAAAGACATTTTTGCAATAAGTACATGTTGATTGTCATCACCGAGATGCAGCGGTGATTCCGGATATGTT
>DNNJ01000050.1:0-205 GCA_003487955.1 Clostridiales bacterium
AAATCCGATGAAAACAAAACAGGGACCGGACTTGGACTTACTATTGCAAAACAAATAGCCTTAAGGCATAATATCGAGATGTTTGCTGAAAGCGGGCTTAATGAGGGAACAAGCTTTGTGTTTGTTATGCGGAACAATTTAGAATAAATTATATTATTGAAAATTTACTAAACAAAATATATAATAAAGATGCCCTAACCCTATT
>DNNJ01000050.1:504-4684 GCA_003487955.1 Clostridiales bacterium
CAAAATTGTGCAACGAGACTGCGGAATTTCATATGTGTTATAAAATTCAGAGGGCTTGGAGGTAGAATGTACATAGAAATTATCAAAGCAATAATATTGGGGATTGTAGAGGGCATAACCGAATGGCTTCCTATCAGCAGCACGGGACACATGATTTTAGCTGAGGAGTTTATAAAATTTGATGCTTCCGGAGAATTTATGGAAATGTTCAGGGTTGTTATACAATTAGGCGCAATTATGGCTGTTGTATTGCTGTATTTCCATAAACTGAATCCATTTGCACCAAGTAAAACACTGAAACAAAAAAAAGATACCATGGATATATGGTTTAAGGTAATAGTTGGTGTTCTGCCGGCAGCTGTCTTAGGACTATTGTTTGATGATTGGTTTGATGAAAATTACTATAATTATCAAACCGTAGCCGTAACTCTTATTGTGTATGGTATTTTGTTCATAATCATTGAAAATAAAAATAAAAGAAAGCCGTCAAGAATAAAAAGTTTTCAGGAGCTGTCATACAAAACAGCATTAACCGTAGGATTTTTTCAAGTGCTGTCCTTAGTACCGGGAACTTCCCGTTCCGGCGCCACCATATTAGGTGCCATAATACTTGGCACATCTCGAAATATAGCAGCTGAATACTCATTTTTCTTATCAATTCCCGTTATGTTCGGAGCAAGTATGTTGAAGCTGATAAAATTCGGTTTTGAATTCACAAATTTGGAATTTGCAGTATTAATAACTGGAATGGCAGTTGCGTTTATTGTATCTGTAATAGCCATAAGATTCCTGATAAGATATATTAAAAACAATGATTTCAAAGCATTCGGCTGGTACAGGATTATTTTGGGTATATTGGTATTGGTATACTTTTGGGGACATTCCTTTAAGATATGACCCCAAAGACTCTCAATTCTTAAAGGTGTGTCCCCATACCTTAAAAAGGAGTACTTAAATGTCTGATGAAAATGTAATAAAAATAACTGAAAAAGCTATGAGGCATCTTAAGAAAAAAGGAAAGCTTCAGGTTACAATTGAAATTCCGGAGAACCGCTTAAGCAGCGAAAGCGTACTTGTGCCCGTTCCGGAGATTATTGCAAGGAAGCCAAAGATTCCTGAAAATTATCAATTATTCACAGTTGACGGAATAGACGTATTTATATCTAAAACGTTAGTAATGCCTAAAAATGAAGTGGTAATTGACTTGGATTCATTCTTAGGTATAAAACTTCTCAATTTATTAGGATTTAAATCAAACGAAGGGTGATAAAATGAAAAGGGTTGTTTTCTTGGTTGACATGAATGCCTTTTATATTAGCTGTGAAAAAACACGCCACCCTGAAATTGAAGGCAAGCCGGCAGCAGTGGCAGGTGACCCTGTGAACCGTACGGGAATAATACTCACTGCTAATTATGAAGCGAGAAAATATGGTGTAAAAACCGCAATGGTTCTAAGGGAGGCATTTCGGCTTTGCCCGGATTTACTGATTATTCCTCCTGACCATAGTTTCTATGAAAAGAAATCCAAAGAAGTAATGAATATATTGTCAGACTATACTCCAATAGTTGAACAAAACAGCATCGATGAAGCGTGGTTGGATATGACAGGCTGCGAAACTCTTTTCGGTCAGCCCGCAGAATCCGCAAAAAGTATTATGGAAAGAATAAAAACGGAGCTTGAGTTGTGGTGCTCCATAGGCATATCGGAGAACAAATTTTTAGCTAAGATGGCTTCTGAAATGAAAAAGCCCTTAGGTATAACAGAGCTTTGGGTAAAAGATATACAAGAAAAGATGTGGCCCCTACCCGTTAATCATATGTACGGAGTAGGCAGGCAGACAGCTAAGAAACTTGATGGCATGGGTATTTTAACAATTAAGGACTTAGCACAAGCAAATAAAGAATATGTTTATAAGAGGTTGGGAAAAACAGGTGCCGAATTAGTTCTTTTGGCAAACGGTATAGACACTGCCCCGGTGAAGCAAAATAAAGAGGATATGAAATCCATCGGCAGGTCAACCACACTGCCTCGTGATATTACTGACATTGAATATGCAAAATCAATACTGCAAGAGCTTTCAGATGATGTGGGCATGACTGCAAGAAAACACGGGAAAAAAGGGCATACAGTTCAAATCACAATTAAGTATTCAGATTTTAATACAATAACCAGACAAATGACCATAGATGCAACCTGCAATATGAAGGATATTTATGCTGCAGGAGAGATGCTTCTTGAGAATAACTGGAGCAAGGAGCCCGTCCGGCTTTTAGGCATAAGCCTCAGCGGCTTTGATAACAATACCGAACAAATATCTCTTTTTCAAGCAGATATGAATGAAGGAAAACAAGAAGATAAAATTGACAACTTAGAAGAAACAATTCATAAGCTGCGTCAAAAATACGGAATGGAAATTATTAAGCCCGGAATACATGTTAAGAAAGAAAAGCTTTAAAAGGAAGTAATGACTAAATGGGAAAAGCAAACGAAAAACAAAGAGCATGGAATATAATATGGAGTGTTTCAAAAAATTACTCCATAACCCCGGATGTTACGGCATACGATGAATGGGGTAAAGCTGAGCTGTATTGGAATTATATAATCGGTTCCGTTTATAAATATTTTGACTATAACCTTTTAAGCGAATATTTCGATACTCTCAGGTACGACAGAGACTATATTTTTTATCAGAAAATAATGATGCTTGGACTGGAAGGATGTATCTTTGAAAAAGATAGTAAAAACAGACCGGTATTAGCCGGTCTTCGTTTTGATTACGGTAAAAAAGCGTATGAGAACCGGGAAGAGGCAGAAGTGTTTGATAAAATTCAAGCAGCGTACTTCAGCAGGGTAATCGGATATGATATGAAAGTGGAAGACAATGTAAACAGCTTGCTTGATGAGTTGAATTTTGATATAAATTTTAATACAGAGCAAGTAATAAATAAAATGAATCAAATTATTAATAAGTATTTTGAACCTGAATACAATAATGAATTTTATATAAAGAAAATAAAAGATAACAAGCTGCTGCGTTTCATCGGAAGAAAACACCCATCAATTAAAAGGTCAATTAAGGGAAGCACTTTGACGCTTAAAGATACCGATGAAGGGAAAGCCGGAGCAGGTAAAATAGCTTCCGCGTGGATTAAATTTAAAGAAAGGTCAGATAACAAGGGAAGGGAATTTATTAAAGATTATTTCGGAATTTCCACAATAAGTGAATCTAATACGAAGGAATTGGAAAAAATACTTTGTGATGAAGCTCATGAAAGCTGCCATCTGCATTTTACCAGAGGACAATTTGACGAAAATGACGATGCGATTTTCAGGCAGAAGTTAACCTCTATACAAAGATATAAAAATAAAAAACACTATATTGAGAATTATATCAGGAACACAAACAACATTACTAAGCTTACACAAAGAATCAAAAATGCCATAATTGTTAATTACACATATTCAATGAAATCTGAATCAGGAAAGCTTGTGACAGAAAAAACCTGGAGGACTGTTCTTGATGATACCAGGATTTTTGTAAGGAGTATTAAAGATGATATGCCGGATATGTCTGTTGATATAATGCTTGATGCCTCAGCTTCCCAGCTTAACCGTCAGGAAATTATAGCGGAGGAAGGATATATAATTGCAGAAAGTCTGACACGCTGCAATATTCCTGTAAAGATATATTCTTTCTGCAACATGAGAGATTATACCGTTATGAATCTTTTTCGCGATTATAATGAAATAAACAACAATGATAAAATCTTCAATTACTATGCAGCAGGATTCAACCGGGATGGAATGGCTCTTAGAACTGCACTTCATATGATGGAAGACTCAAAATACAGCCATAAGATTTTAATTATTCTGTCGGATGTGAAACCAAATGATATGTTGGGCGTGGCCTCAGAAGGAATTATTCCTCTGCAGAAAGAGTATTCTGATGAAACCGGTGTCAGCGATACTGCAAACGAGGTTAGAAAAGGCTGGAAACAAGGAGTTTCAATTCTCTGTGTTTTTACGGGAAGAGATGAAGATATTGCTTCGGTTAAAAAAATATACGGGCAAAAGTTCACCCGCATATTGAAGTTGGATAAGTTCGCCGAAATGGTGGGAGTACTGATAGAAAAAGAATTAAAGATGCCCTAACCCTATTTTTCAGAGTCTTTTTTCTGA
>DNNJ01000050.1:4898-9336 GCA_003487955.1 Clostridiales bacterium
ATTCGCAACGAGCGCCAATTTTGCGCGACGTAAGGAGCGAACAAAATTGTACAGCGAGACTGCGAGATTTTCACGATATTATATTGTGTAAAAAACAAGGAGGAAAGATTATAAATTTGAAAAAATTATTACCTTTAATGAAGAAATATATAAAATTTGCAGTTTTAAGTCCCATACTCATGATATTGGAGGTTGTGGCAGATATAGCAATACCATATCTCATGTCAAGAATAGTAGATGTGGGTATTGCAAATCAAGATATTGAATATGTTTTGCAAATCGGTCTTATAATGATTGCCGCAGCTCTTTTGGCCATAACCTTTGGGGTAATAAGCTCCAATTACGGTGCAAAGGCAGGTTTTGGTTTTGCATCAGAAGTAAGGCTGAAGCTTTATAAGAAAATACAGGGCTTCTCTTTTGCAAATTTAGACAAATTTACGGTTGCATCGCTTATCACAAGGCTTACCAATGACTGCAACACATTGGGGCAGGTAACCATGATGAGCTTGAGGATGGCTGTAAGAGCACCCTTTATGATGATGTTTGCACTTCTGATGGCATTGAACATTAATGCTTCATTGGCAAAGGTATTTGTGGTTTCCATACCTGTCTTGCTTATTGTATTAATTATTATATTATCAAAAGCAAGACCGCTTTTTTTAAAGCTGCAGACACGAGTTGACAGAGTAAATGCAATTATACGTGAAAATTTAACTGCTATAAGGGTTGTAAAATCATTCAACAGACAAGCTCATGAAAAGATAAGATTTAAAGAAAGAAATGACTCATTAATGTTTACTGCATTAAAGGCAATAACACTTATTGTGTTTTTGATGCCTGTATTAAATGTAATTATTTATTCTACCATAATCGCAGTATTGTGGTTTGGAGGGAACCAGGTGATTACAGGCTCGATGGGAAGCGGAGAATTAATATCTTTCATTACCTATATAACACAAATTTTAATGTCTTTTATGATGATGTCATTTTTCTTTATGCAGCTTCTCCGGGCTTCTGCTTCCGTCACGAGGATTGTAGAAGTAATAGATACTGAGCCAGAAATTAAGGAAGTGCCAGTTCCCATAAAAGATTTAGAAGATGGGTCTGTTACCTTTAAAAACGTATGTTTTTGTTATCCGGAAAGTACGGAAAAAACTTTAAAGAATATTAATTTACATATTAATTCAGGTGAGGTGTTGGGGATTATCGGCTCTACGGGCTCATCAAAATCAACGTTGGTTCAGCTTATTCCAAGACTTTACGATACGGTGGAAGGAAGCGTGCTCGTTGGCAATGAGGATGTTAAGCGGTATGATATAAAGGCACTCCGTGATAATGTAGCCTTTGTGCTGCAAAATAACACATTATTTTCAGGGACCCTCCGCGGCAATATGAAATGGGGCAATGAAAATGCAACTGATGAAGAAATAATAAAGGCACTTAAGCAAGCTCAAGCTTGGGAATTTGTATCCAGGTATAATGACGGATTGGACCATATAGTAGAGCAGGGCGGAGATAACTTTTCAGGAGGCCAGAAACAAAGGCTGACAATTGCCCGTGCCCTTCTTAAATCTCCTAAAATTATCATATTAGACGATTCAACAAGTGCCGTTGATATGGCAACAGATGCAAAAATTCAGCGTGCTTTCAAGGAAGAATTAAGTGATGTAACCACAATAATAATAGCTCAAAGAGTTTCTTCGATTCAACATGCAGACAGAGTGGTTGTAATGAATGAGGGAGAAATAGAATCTTTGGGCAAACATGCTGAGCTGCTAAGCAGTTCGCCTATATACAGAGAAATATACGAGTCTCAGCAAAAAGGGGTGGGAGTATGAAACAAAAACAGTTAAGGCCGAAAGACCCTAAAAAAACACTTTTAAGATTATTCAGTTATTTTAAATTTAATATAATTTTGTTTTTTGGAGGAATTTTCTTTATAATAATCGGCTCTTTGGCTGAAATCGGAATAAACGGAATGCTAAGCCCCGTTATTGACACTTTTACAGGAAATTATGACCACGGACTATTTGTTAAGTATATCCTTATTATGGCGGCAATGGTAGCAGTGATTTCAATTTCTCAATACATAGGCAACCTGTCTATGGCAAAATTGGCACAAAAAACAGTTCATAAAATACGTGAAGACATGTTTTCTCACATGGAAAAACTCCCTGTTTCATATTTTGACAAACACCCTCACGGGGAGCTAATGTCCACCTTTACCAACGATGTGGATATGCTTAACCAATCCCTTGAGCAAAGCGTTTCACAAATTCTTATTTCATTTGTAACAGTTGTCGGAACATTCGCAGTGATGCTTGTATTGAGTCCGATTTTAACAGCTGTGGTGGCTGTAATGCTTGCTGTAATGCTTTATTCAGTTAGATTTGTAGGTAAGAGATCTGCAAAAAACTTTCGTATGCAGCAAGCCGCCTTGGCAGATATAAACGGTTATATTGAAGAAATGATGACAGGTCAAAAGGTTGTAAAGGTATTTAATTATGAAGATAGAGCTATTGATACTTTCAGTAAAAAGAATAAAGAATTAAAAAATGCAAGCACCTTAGCTTCCACCTACGGTGTTATGCTTATGCCCATAATGGGAAATCTGTCCTTTGTTATGTATGCTTTGATATCAATGGCAGGGGCATATTTTGTAATGATTAATCGCCTGAGTATAGGCAATATAGCTTCATTCCTTCTATATACCAGAGCAATATCAAGACCTATAACAATGGTTTCAAATCAACTTAACACATTGTTTGCTGCCTTAGCGGGAGCAGAAAGAATATTCAATGTATTGGATGAAAAAATTGAAACTGATGAGGGAGACGTTACTTTATTAAAAGATTGCGAAGGAAAGAAAGCTCTATGCTGGATGGTTCCAAAGGGTGACGGAGAATATGATAAAGTACCCCTCAATGGGTTTATTACATTTAAAGATGTGGACTTTGGTTATTCAGCAGAAAAAAGTGTTCTAAACAAAATAAACCTCTATGCAAAGCCCGGACAAAAGATAGCTTTTGTAGGCTCAACCGGAGCCGGAAAAACAACTGTTACGAATCTTATAAACAGGTTTTATGAAATAAATGAGGGAGTTATACTATATGACGGAATAGATATAAAAAGAATTAACAAGCATGATTTGCGGAGCACCATGAGTATAGTTTTACAGGATGTTCACCTGTTTGAAGGAACAGTGAAGGAAAATATCAGATACGGAAGATTAGATGCTGCAGATGATGAGGTAGTAGAAGCAGCAAAGCTTGCAAATGCACATTACTTTATACAGCATTTACCTGAGGGCTATGATACAATACTTACTTCTGACGGACAAAACTTATCTCAGGGAGAAAGGCAGCTTTTGTCGATTGCAAGAGCTGCAATAGCCGACCCAATAATACTTATTCTTGATGAGGCCACGTCTTCAGTAGATACGAGGACGGAAAAGCTCATAGCAGAAGGCATGGATAAATTAATGGCAGGAAGAACTACCTTTGTTATAGCCCACAGATTGTCTACGGTTCGAAATTCAAATGCCATAATGGTGCTTGAACATGGAGAAATTATTGAGCGGGGCAACCATGATGAATTAATGGCTCAAAAAGGCCGCTACTATGCATTAAATGCAGGAACAGCAGAACTGGAATAAGACTGTGAGATGCCTGGAAGCTAAACACGATATAAAAAAATAAAATGCTAATTTAGAGGTAACTATGTACGGATGGATGATTTATCCCAAAGAGACTATAAATAATAAATTTGGAAACAATGCATTTGAATGGATGAAAGAAAGCGCACTAAAAAACGGTATCAGTATTGATATTGTTTTTAGTGATGAGCTAATAATTTTAAATAACAATAACAAAACAGAATTTATATACAACGGTAAAAACCTAAAACTTCCGGACTTTGTCATAATGAGAGACTATAATTACACTATAAGCATGCAGCTTGAAACCATAGGAGTAAGGGTTATTAATTCCACCCTGTCAATGTTTAATTCCCGAAATAAAGCCGTAACTGCTCAGCTTTTAGTCAAAAACAATGTAAGCACTCCTAAATTTCTGCTTACAAAAGAAAAAAATTATGAATTCATTCATAATTTTTTTGACAATAAGAAGTTTGTTATGAAAGAAAACGAAGGCTCCCAAGGCAAGGGAGTATATCTTATTGAAGATGAAGAAGATTATAATAATGTTTACCATAAAATAAACCATGAATATTTTTGCCAGGAGTATATTGAAATTAGCTTCGGAATGGATATTCGCGTCTATGTGTTAGGTGGCAAAGTATTAGGCTGTGTAAAAAGGAGCTCTGACAGCAGCTTTAAATCAAACTATTCATTGGGAGGAAGAGTTGGAAAATATGAATTGACGGATTCAATTAAAGCTCTTTCTCTTAGTGCCTCTAAAGCCATAGGTCTTGACTTTTG
>DNNJ01000050.1:9574-9699 GCA_003487955.1 Clostridiales bacterium
ACGGAGGATTCATTCACTGTATGCGAGGTAAACGGCAATGCAGGTTTCAGAACAATTACACAAGTGTCGGATATAGACATACCCATGGAGCTGTTTAAATGGATAAAGATGCCCTAACCCTATTT
>DNNJ01000380.1:0-184 GCA_003487955.1 Clostridiales bacterium
TTCCCCTCACCCCTCACCCCTCACCCCTCACTAATATGTGATGGACACGAAGGCAGAAAATCGCTTTATCTAATAGAACAAATATATACAAATAACAAACCTTACTAACCAAAGAAAGGTGGAAAGAGTAGGGATAATAGGGAAGGGAATTAATTAAAAGGACCCCTCACCCCTCACCCCTCAC
>DNNJ01000380.1:406-6518 GCA_003487955.1 Clostridiales bacterium
CCCCTCACCCCTCACCCCTCACTCCTCACTCTAAATGATAGATAAATTTCGAACAGTCCTGGCAGGCAAATTACCTCCGGGTAGTTTCATCCGTAATGTAGTAACCCTAATGACGGGTACTACTTTTGCTCAGGCTCTTATGATTCTGGTGGCACCAATCCTAACCCGGTTATATAGTCCTGAAGACTTTGGCATCTACGCTCTTTATATATCTATATTAGGCATAATAGCTGTAGTAGCCTGCTGGCGCTATGAACTGGCAATTGTTTTATCGGAGAAGGACGAAGATGCCGCTAATCTCCTGGTTCTTTCTATTTGTATATGTTTTGGCATGGCAGTATTAACTCTGGTGTTAGTAACCCTATTTCGTAATCCAGTAGCAAACCTATTGGGTGCTCCCAAACTTGCCCCATGGCTTTGGTTCATGCCTTTGAGTCTCATAGTAGCTGGGCTATTTCAGGCGTTCAACTACTGGAGTACTCGGCGTAAGCAATTTGGGCGCCTGGCAATCAGGCAGATTACTCTGAGTACAGTTACTGCTGCTACTCAGTTAGGTACCGGTTTTGCACTACACCCTGGTCCAGGCCCAGGGGGACTTATTAGTGGTTCTATTACTGGCCAACTTGTTGCTACTGGACGTTTAGCGTGGCAGATAGGTAATGAGGAAGGAAGGCAAATTATTACCAAGACCAATAAGTATCATATTGAAAAGATGCTTATTCTTCATAAAAAGTTTCCCCTATTTGATTCATGGTCAGAATTCCTTAATACAGCATCTGCCGTGTTACCTGTATTATTACTTGGTTATTTTTTTAATCCTGCAGTAGTAGGTTTTTATGCTTTAGGGCAACGGGTTTTATCATTGCCAATGGGTGTTATAGGTGGTTCAATTGCCCAGGTTTTTTTTCCACGGGCTACAAAGGCCCAACACGATGGAGAACTTTATAATGTAACCTTGGATTTATTTAAACGTATATTAGCTATTGGTTTCGTACCGCTTATGCTAATTGCAATCGTTGCGCCCGATCTATTTGCAATTGTATTTGGAGATCGTTGGTATACTGCAGGACAATATGTTAGATGGATGAGTCTATGGTTATTTTTCCAATTTATAAGCTCTCCGTTATCAACTATATATTATGTTATGGATAGACAGCGAGATTTATTACTATTTAACTTGGTTATCTTCTTTGTAAGGTTATTAGTTATAATTGTCGGTGGTATCCGCGGAGATATTTTGTTTACGATAGCCCTATTGGGGATTACAGGGGCAATTTTATATGGGTTTCTTTGTATGCATATAACAAACATTGCAGGAATCACAGCATTCAATGTATTATTTACAGTTTTTAAACAGGTGGTTTTTAGCATTCCATTTTGCATTCTGCCGCTATTAGTTTGGTATATATCAAGTTCTTCTTTGGTTTTTGTATCGGCAGCTATAGCTTCAGGTCTTATTTTCTTACTAATAAGGACCTCCCAAGTTAATAAATCGGGGGTGTTAATATGATTAGAAATTTTTTGATAGCGTTGGTGCTTCCGTTTATAAAATTATTAAGCATGATATTCTATGACAAAAAGTATTTATTGGGACGTTGGTATACCGATTCAAATCAGGGTTGGAAGTGGGTGCTGACTGGCATTTGGTATCAAAAGATATTAGGATTTAATAGAGAAATTCCATTTCCAATATGCCCGTTTACCATAGTTTCCAATTATAATAATATTCATTTTCATCCTGATAACTTAGATAACTTCCAGAGTCCAGGATGCTATTTGCAGTGCTCGCGAGCGCATATTTATATTGGGCACGGTACTTATATTGCTCCTAACGTTGGAATTATTACTGCCAACCATGATCCATACAATTTAGATAAATATTTAGAAGCAAAAGATGTAATTATAGGGGACAATTGTTGGATTGGCATGAATTCAGTTATTCTTCCTGGTGTTACGATTGGTAACCAAACTATAGTGGCTGCCGGAAGTGTAGTAAGTAAATCTTTTGTTAATGGTAAATGTATTGTTGGAGGGGTACCAGCCAGCCTGATTAAAGAATTATAGCGATTAAGAATATGGGGTGTTTATTATTATGAAATATCAAATTTGTACGTGATTACGGATATGTCAAACCCGTACATAAATTTTGATGAATAAGGTAAAAGCCGGCCTGTACCTGTAGCAACTGATAACTACTTGGTTGCAATCAGATATTGATGATATATGGCTAATCAATGAAACACCGCCGAATCGAATTGCAATTAAAGGGTCAGTGGATTAACGCAATAGATAGTAGAACTAAGTATTTACTTGGAGTTTAGGAGCATAGCTTACATTTCACCTCTTGGGTAGGCAGGACGAAGGAATTTAGGGCGAAGACTCAGGAAGACATGTGAGGTTTGTTGCCAGGAGTTAATGTGAAATTCCTTAAGCCGAAAATACTGAAAACAAGCGGCTTATTGGATTAAGCCCAACATTGGAACCAGGCCTTATTTTATAAAAGCAGTAACATTTTCAATAACGAACAATAATACCAAAACGAGGCAAGAAGCTAATAAAAAAAATTATAGCTAATAATCTGGACGAGGTGGTTTAGTATATGAATTTCCAAATATGTAATCGCTGTGTTATGGACACTACCGATCCGTTAATAACATTTGACAATAACGGATATTGTAATCATTGTAGCAATGCCATTATTAATATAGAAAAATTTTGGTTTAGAGGTCGGAACGGAAAAGTCAAATTAGAGCAACTTTTTAAAAAGATAAAATCAGAAGGTGTTAATAATAAATATGACTGTATTATTGGTTTAAGTGGAGGTATTGATAGCTCATATTTAGCGTATCTAGCATCACAATATGGGTTACGGATGTTAGCTGTCCATGTTGATGCCGGGTTTAATTCAAAAATAGCGGAGAACAATGTGAAGAATTTATGTGAGAAATTAGGTATTAATCTTGTTGTAGAACATGTTGATTTTAATGAGATGATGGATTTACAGCGGGCATATTTTTTTGCAGGGGTCCCTAACGAAGATATACCACAGGATCACGCTTTTTTTACTGTATTATATTCCTACGCAGAGAAAAACAAAATAAAGTATGTTATAAACGGGTTTAATTTGGCAACTGAATCAATTTTACCAACTGCATGGGGGCATGATGCTTATGATACAAGAAATATTAAAGATATCCATAAGAAATTCGGTTGTAAACCTATAAAGAACTATAAATTAATGAGTTTCTATGATTGGTATATAAAGTATCGATTTTTTAATAAATTAATAATCCTAAAACCATTAAATTATATTGATTATAACAAGGAAGAAGCAATAGAAATATTAGAAAAGGAAGTGGGTTGGCAATATTATGGAGGAAAACATTATGAATCGAGGTTTACCAAATTATTTCAGGCTCATATTCTGCCGGTTAAATTTGGTTACGATAAAAGGAAAGCACACTTATCAAGTTTAATTGTAGCTGGGCAGATGACCAGAGAAGAAGCAATTAAGGAATTGAATAAGCCATTGTATGAAGTACAAGAACTTGAAGAGGATATAATATATTTCATTAATAATATTGATATTACAAGGGAAGAATTTGATGAAATTATGAGTCGTCCTCCTCGAAACCATGAGGATTTTAAGACAAATACTACTATTCTTAATGTTCTTCGTAGAATATATTCTTGTTATAAAAAATTAGTTAGCTTAAAAACTAGAATAGAGTAAAGGTATAGCGAAAATGAAGATTGTTACAATTATTGGTGCCAGGCCGCAGTTTATAAAAGCGGCAACAGTTTCCCGGGCAATTGCGGAATATAATAATTCGTTAACTAAAGGCCAGGAGCCAATAGAAGAATTCCTGGTTCATACCGGACAGCATTATGATGAAAACATGTCGGATGTATTTTTCGAAGAATTAGATATACCGCAACCGGATTACCACTTGGGAATAGGCTCTGCCAGTCACGGAGCCCAAACGGGTAGGATGTTGGAAGGAATTGAAAAGGTGCTGCTCAAGAAAGAGCCGGATAGGGTACTGGTGTATGGCGATACGAATTCGACCCTGGCCGGGGCGTTAGCAGCAGCCAAGTTACATATCCCGGTAGCTCATGTGGAGGCAGGTTTGAGATCATTTAACCGACAAATGCCGGAAGAAATAAACCGGGTACTTACCGATCATATAGCAGACATGCTGTTTACTCCTACGCAAACGGCAGTTAAGAACCTTAAGAACGAAGGTATAAGCGAAGAAAAGATTTTTCTAGTTGGGGATGTGATGTATGATGCAGCATTATATTACGGGAAAAGGGTTACGGAGAAAAGTAACATACTCGAACAGAACCATCTACAGCCCCGGCAGTACATATTGACCACTATTCACCGAGCTGAGAATACCGATGACCCAGTACGTTTAAGGGCAATTTTTGAAGGCTTATCTCAGGTAGCAGAGGAAATCCCGGTAGTATTACCCATGCATCCTCGCACCCGGGTCGCATTAATTCGGGAAGGCTTATATGAAACGGTCATTAGGTCTTTGATTGTCATTCCGCCTGTTGGTTATCTGGATATGGTTATGTTAGAGAAAAATGCTCGCCTTATTGCTACCGATTCCGGTGGGGTACAGAAGGAAGCATATTTTTATAGGGTGCCGTGTATAACCTTGCGTGGGGAGACGGAATGGGTGGAGTTGGTGGAGGCAGGGTGGAATGTTTTAGTCGAACCGTTTGATCCTGAGCAGATAGCCTACACAGTTATCGACTGCTTAAATCATACGGGTGACTTAAATGTCCATCTGTATGGGCAGGGGGATGCTGCTATAATGATAACTAGGAAACTTTAATTTTTTTATTTTATATGGTGTCCAATAATAACTGAGATGGGACTTATATACTATGGATAATGTCACAATAAATTAAACTGAGGTTTATAAGATGAAAAATGTTTTAATGTTTACTTATGCATATGCTCCCGGGTTTGGTGCAGGAGTTCAACGTCCTTTGAAGTTTGCTCACTATTTGCCTGATTTTGGATACAATCCAACAATTATAACTGCTGAAGCATCAAATAATGACGATGATGAGAAGGGCATTTATAGACTTAGAAATAATTTGCTAGAGCTTGAGCTAGAAGGTGGAATAAAATCAAGACCACTACGAATATCAAGGCGGATATTATACCAATCAGGAATTTGGAAAGGTTATAATTATTTTTGGTATAAAAAAGTTTTAGATGCCTTGCCAAGGATAATAAATGATGAGTCACCTGATATTATTTATGCAACTTATCCACCAGTTGAACCTGTAATGCTAGGAATAGTCGCATCAAAAAAAGCAGAAATTCCGTTAGTAGTTGACTTTCGCGATGGTTTCGTGTTTGAACCTTTTGCTCCCTTACTTTTCCCTGCAGCTATCCGCAATAAAAGAACCGAAAAATATATTGTTGATAATTGTCAGCATGTTATTGGTGCTACTGAACCTATTACGAACTATTTTAGAAAAACCTATTCTGGACGCAGTGCAACTACAATAACCAACGGTTTTGATAGCTCGGATTGGTTTGGGCTTGAGCGAATTGATTTGGGAGCAAAAATAAATATTGTTTATACTGGAAGTCTAAGTTCTGCTGGTGGAAATAGAACAATAGATCCTCTACTAAAGGCCATAGATTATCTTAATAAAAAGGAAAGAAGTTCAATTTTGATTCACATGGTTGGGAAGTGTACTGAATCAGAGCGAAATAAACTAGTAAATGAGTACGGGGATATTTTCCGAGTTATTGGATTAGTTCCTAGAAGTGAAGCCTTAGTGTATCAAATATCAGCAGATATACTTTTATTAATAACGGGAGAGGAATATAGTAGTACAGCAACAGGCAAAGTATTTGAATATCTGGCATCGAACCGCCCAATTTTAGGCATAACGGGTCAAACTGTATCCAGAAGTATAATAGAAAAAACAGGGACCGGGATTTGTGTTAGTTCCTCTGCACCCCGTGAAATATCAAGTGTATTGAGGAAATTAATAAAATCCCACCCTAACTACGGTTTTTATAAACCAATTGAGAATGAAATATTGAAGTATTCCAGGCAGAAAATGACAGAGAAGT
>DNNJ01000380.1:6704-18095 GCA_003487955.1 Clostridiales bacterium
AAAATGACAGAGAAGTTGGCAACGATATTTGATAGTTTGATATAAAAAATAATTTCATGGTTAAAGGACTTAACAATATGGAAAAAGTACGAAGTAAATCTGCAACACCTTCAATAATACAAACTATTTTTATTTGGTTAACTATATTTATTCCTGGTCATATGTACGGATGGGGAGTTGAAAGGTTTTATGTAGTTTCTGCAGCATTTTTGGGTTGTTGTTGTTTAGTTTTTAATAAGAAATTAAAGAGTTGGCTCAAGATTGATCCAAATCTTATAATAGTAATATTTATGTCCTTGACGATTGTTGGCTTATTAGGTTATTCTGTTGCGGTTATCATTAACTCAATTGATACTGGCATCAGAGATTATTTCGAAATACTAAGATGGCCTATATGTATGATATTTATTTTATTTGTAGCCCGATTTTTAAATAAGCAACATGTAGACGTATTTAACAAGGCAATCACTGTGTCGTTATTTTACTGCTTATTTATTTATTTTTTATACAAAGTTAATGTTCCTGTTTTATCCTCTTTTTTTACCGGTATTATTTATTCTGATGCCAAAACGTGGTTTACCTGGGATGGATATGGGCGATTATCCGTTCCATTTGAGAATCCCAATTTTTTGGCATTTTATCTTAATTTGGTTTTAACATATTTAATATTTTTTAGTAAATCTTCTAAAATAAATAGATTTATATCGTTAATGTTAGTTGCCTTTTTACTTTATCTGACAGGGTCTCGATCCGGATGGGTCTGTACTCTTATAATATTTTTCGCTTGGGTCTTGTTCAACTTTCGAATATTATTTACAAAAGCAAACCTTAAAGCTTTTGTATCATTAACAACATTAGTATTAATATTATACTTTGGTTTTAAACTAATTTCGCTCGAATTTGCTACAAATTACAGAATTCAAATGTTGATGAGTGCTATTGAAGGTGGGGGAATTAAGACCGAAGCAAATTTATCTGGAAGGTTTGACCAGATGAGGCAAAGTTGGGAATATACAACCCAAACTCCGTTTTTTGGATGGGGTTCTGCAAAATACGGATTAATGGAGGTTATTGATAGCCAGTATTTTACTTGGCTTTTTCGATATGGCCTTATAGGATTCACAATAATCCTACTAACTTGTGTATATATAATAGTAAACTTGTTACGTTTAGCGTCATTTAACCTTAAATATACTTATGGATTGTTAGCGTTATTCTTACAACTTTTTATAATGCTTGGTACTGGAGCGTTTCTTGATAATTTTAGGCTATTTTTTGTAACTATAATTTTTCTTCAGGTAATATGGCTAATTTTGGGCGATGTCCCTATTTCAAGCATGAAGTTGCAATAGGAGGTAGTTTGAAGCTATGTTATCAATAGTGGTGATAGGGAAAAACGAATCTGATAATTTACCTTTACTTATTGCTTCATTAACAAAGCTGAGACAACAAGCCAAATTTCCAAATCAAATGATCTATGTGGACTCGGATTCATCTGATCAATCGGTTGAAATAACTAGAACATTCTTTGACGAAGTATATGTGTTGTCGTCATCGTATAATTTGTGTGCATCAGCAGGGCGATATGTTGGAACATTAAAGGCTATTTACGAATGGATACTATATTTAGATGGTGATATGGAAGTATGCAGTGAATTTATTGATTTTATCTGCGAACATCTTGAGCATTCTTGTACTGATCGTGGTTATGTTGGTAGGTATATATATTATTATAATGATGGAACCATAAAGGATAAAACGTCGAATGAAACACTTGATGGTCAAGTTGTGAATCATCATGGGGGAGCTGTGCTTCTTCCTCGAAATGCAGTTATAGAAAGTGGAAATTGGAATCCACGTATTTTTTCAAATGAAGAGATCGAACTATATACCCGGCTTAGAAATTGTGGATATAATGTAGTTTTTTTAAACAAACCAATGATTAAACATAATACCGAACGAATTTCAAAAATCTTAATGTTAAAAATGAGTTTTATTCCGTCTGCTGGGTTAGGTAAGAAGTTTTACGGATTTGGACAGTTGCTTAAGTCTCGTTTCCAAAATAATGATATTTATAGTCTGATGCATTATTTCCCGTATCCATTTATATATTGGATATGTCTAATACTAGCAATTATTATTGCCTGTATGGGTGCTTTTTTGCTGGCACTAATACCATTAGGGATAGGAGTAATATTTGTTGTTAAGTATAAGGGTTATCAATACGTTGCTCTTTATATTGCTTTTATAGTCCAAGCAGTGGTGGGAGCAGGCAAATATGAAAGTAATTATATTCCGATTATTGAAACTGAATATATAGATTCAAAGGGTTCGGTGGAGAATCCTTATGAGGATACTAGGTAGAATACCAGTAGATGAAGAACATCCCCCGTTTACAAATTCTACTTATGGAGCTAGTAAAGTAACAACTATACAGCCAGGGGGTCAGTCAGCGCAACATTGTACTTAGTTGTCAATGCTCACGCAACACTGTTGCCAAAGTAATTGCCCGACCTAAAGAGCTTAGTATCCAGTGGCCCTTAAGCCAGGAGCAAACTGATGCCGAATTGGAGAAAGCACTTTTAACAAAATGATTGAGATGCGGCTTACAGCTACAGTAGCTAATATGGTAGATACAACATATCCTATACGAGAGACGAACGGAGACCAGGGGAGATCCCGCGATGATTGTGGCCAAATGCTGACAATATAAAAAGTGAATTAAGCTGGAAACCGGATTGTTTCAAGTCTTCAGGATATTACTTCTATGCATGGGAATGGCGTAATAAAATCCTTTCAGTTATGTAGTACCACCGATTAAAAAATCTTAAGGATTTGACCAAAGGATCTATTCGGAAATTGGATGCCCCAAATTATATATTATAAGTTAGTATCTATAATCATTAGGAGTATTTATTGTGAAATGTTTAGTTACCGGCGGAGCAGGCTTTATCGGTTCTCATCTGGTTGATGCCTTAGTGGATAAGGGAGAAGAAGTTCATGTAGTGGATGATTTATCTACCGGCAGACAGGAGAACCTACACCCCGCTGCATTTTTTCATAAAATAGACGTTTGTGATCCGGTACTGAGTAAACTGATATGCAGCATTCGGCCGGAAGTAGTATTTCATCTAGCTGCCCAGGTCAGTGTACCGCACTCGGTGGAGAACCCGTATGAGGATACTAGGGTAAATGTCCTGGGGACAGTAAACCTGCTGGAAGCTTGTGTACAGGCGGGAGTGAAACGGGTTATTTTCTCATCATCGGCAGCGGTATATGGGATACCACAGTATTTGCCTATAGATGAAGAACATCCTCTGCTTACTATATCTCCTTACGGAACTAGTAAAGTAGCAGCGGAAAAATACTTACAGCTTTATAATCGCATATACGGTTTGGAATATGTTATTCTACGATATGCCAATGTGTTTGGCCCCAGGCAGGATGCTGATGGAGAAGGTGGAGTAGTATCGATATTTGCTCAGGCAGTGCACAATAGACTGCCACTGAAGATTTACGATGATGGGGAGCAGACCCGTGATTTTGTATATGTTAAGGATATAGTTAGGGCTAACCTGGCTGCTTTATTATGTGCCTCTGCAATTACTATAAATGTAAGTACTGAAAGTGCCACTTCAGTTAATCAATTGGCCAATCTAATTAATAGAATCGTTAATTCTTCCAACCCGATTAAATATGAACCTGAACGACCCGGAGACATACGCCATAGTATTTTGTGTAATAACCGCGCCAAAAAGGAACTGCATTGGGAACCCGTTTATACTTTGGAAGAAGGACTTAATGATATGTTGGAGTGACAAAAAATGATTAAAAATACGGAAAAGTTTGGAGATTAATATATAAAATGCAACAAAAGTATATTAGAAAGTACCGTATTCTTTTTATTATTACTCAGGGTATCCTGGGTGGAGCTCAGATTCATGTTCGTGATTTGGCTATCTACCTACATAATTCAGGTCATAACGTACATGTAGCAATAGGTGTCAAGGGGCCAATATTAAATGAACTTGAAGCAAACGGAATTAATGTTGAACATATACCTTCACTAGTAAGAGAGATATCCCCTCTTAAGGACTTACAGGCCTATCAGGAAATAAATGGTCTGATACGGAGAATCAAGCCTGATTTAGTGACTTCGCATTCGAGCAAGGCGGGAATAATAGGTAGATTAGTAAGCCACAGGTATAATATTCCTAATATATTTACTGCACATGGTTGGGCATTTACTGAAGGTGTATCTGGTAAACGACGCAGGTTATATCTTATTATGGAGAGAAAAGCTGCAAGTTGGGCTAATAGAATTATATGTGTCTCAGAATATGATCGTAATTTAGCTTTAAAGCATTCAGTAGGCTTACCAGGGCAACTGGTTACTATACATAATGGTATACCGATTTTAATAAATAATAGTCTCAACCGACCTAACAAAGATAAGATTATTAAAAAAATAATGGTAGCTCGATTTTCCGAACCAAAGGATCAGCAACTACTGTTAAGAGCAGCTAGTCAATTACAGACTGTAACAGACTTTGAAATAGATTTTGTTGGTGATGGGCCGTTACTATCTGCTACCAAGGAGCTAGCTCGAAAACTACAAATCAGTGATAAGGTAAGATTCCTGGGTGCACGTACTGATGTACCGGAATTGCTTGAAAAGGCACATATTTTTGTACTGACTTCCAATTGGGAAGGTTTCCCTATAACTATATTAGAAGCTATGCGGGCAGGTTTGCCAGTAATTACATCAGATGTAGGAGGATGTAAAGAAGCTGTTATAGATGGGATAACTGGGTACCTGATACCCAAGGGGGATGCAGAGAAGCTAAAAGATAGATTAGAAATACTTATTAATAACGCCGAATTAAGGCAACAAATGGGTATGGCTGGTTATAAGCGGTTTGTAGAAAAATTTACTTTTGACAGAATGTTAAAGGAAACTGTTAAGGTTTATGAGGAAGTATTGCAAAAGCACGGGAAAATATAGGGTTAAGGAGTAGCCAATGTTATTAATTACAGGTGTAACCGGCTTAACGGGTCGTTTCATGGTCAATGCCTTACGTGAAGCAGGCTATAGCGGAAATATTCGCTGTTTAATAAGAGAACACAGTGACATTTCCTGGGTAACAGATAATAATGTGGAGTTTGTTAAAGGTGATGTTACAGATGTACAGTCTTTAATTAGGGTATTTGAAGGCATTGAAGGGGTAATCCATTTGGTAAATATTCGTTCAGCCCCTGAAATCATAGAGGCGTGTAAAGTTACTGGTATAAATAGGGTGGTAATAGTAACTACTACCGGAATATTTAGCAAATACCAACAATATTCAGAGGAGTATAAAAAGTTGGAGACCATGATTTTGGGTTGCGGGCTGGATTATACTATTATCAGGCCTACCATGATATATGGGAATCACCGGGACAAAAATATACATAAGTTGGTGAAGATAGTCAATAAATATCCCATAGTTCCGGTAATAGGGAACGGTTATGGATTGATGCAGCCTATATTTGCAAAAGATTTAGCTGGGGTTATTTCTGCGGCCTATACGAATCCGGTTTCGATTAAAAAAGCTTATAATGTAGCGGGGAAAAATCCGATAAGCTTAAAAGATATTATGTGCATAATAGCTAAAAACCTTAATAAAAAACGTTTGTTTTTCAATCTACCCTATTCATTAGCGCTGGTTGGGGGGTATATTGGAGAAATTATACCTAACGGACTAATAAATATAGAAAGAATTCAAAGGCTCCAGGAAGACAAGGTGTTTTCATATGATGAAGCAGCGAAGGACCTGGGTTTCTCTCCGGTTAGCTTTAATGAAGGTATTAAACTAGAGATAGGTACTTTAAAACAATCTGGTATTATATAGATTAGTAAGGGGCTTTATTCAATGAGGGGTTCATATTTTGTTATCCTTGCTGTAGGTTTGTTATTACTTTCCTACTTCTTAACTAATCTGGTTAGGAAATATGCTATAGAGCAAAGCATACTGGACATTCCCAATGAACGTAGCTCTCATTCGATAGTTACTCCCCGGGGGGGAGGACTGGCGGTAGCAGCTACTTTTATTTTTTCCCTGGTATTTATGGCTGCCTTGGAAATAGTTTCTGTAAATGTGGTTATAGCATTGGTGGGGGGCGGTCTTATGATTGCCGCCATTGGATGGATAGATGATAAGAACAGTGTTAGCCCTCGCTTAAGATTATTAGTGCATTTTCTGGCGGCTTTCTGGGCTCTGTACTGTTTGGATGGATTTACCCAGATAGATATGGGGTTTACTACGATTCATCTGGGATGGGCCGGGAGTGTAATTGCTATGGTTGGTATAGTCTGGATGATTAATCTGTATAATTTTATGGATGGAATAGATGGTATAGCCGGTACTGAGGCTATAAATGTGGCGTTCGGTGCCGGCGTTTTACTTTTCTGGACTGGTTCTGCAGGGTTAGCCTGGGTTTGTGTAATTCTGGCTTTGGCGGTTGGTGGTTTTTTGGTCTCGAACTGGCCACCGGCTCGGATATTTATGGGTGATGTAGGGAGCGGGTTTTTGGGTTATGTTTTTGCTGTGCTGGCTATTATTTCCGAAAAAAGTTCTTCCATCCCTCTCATTGTATGGTTAATGCTTTTAGGGGTTTTTATTACCGATGCAACTATTACCCTTTTTAGAAGGATGGCCCGGGGCGAGAAGCTATCCCAACCGCACAGGACCCATGTATATCAACTGGCAGTTCAGGCCGGATATTCGCATAAACAGGTGACTCTGGTAGTATTGTTTATTAATATTATGCTGGGTATTGCAGCAGTAGCTGCTGTTCAATTCCGGGGATATTTGTTATGGATTGTTTTGGCAACTTTCATGTTACTAACCACGGTGCATTTTCTGCTGGTACATAGGTTTAGCTCTCAACTAATTGCTGATTATGAAGCGGGAAGGTCGGTATTTGACAACCTTGATGTTGCTAGCGGTCAAAAAGAAGCGGCTGCTGTATATGAAACCGAGGGTTCAGGAGATAGTTATTAAGATGAAATAGAAGGCGGTAGTGTGTGTGAAGGCTAAAAAGAAAAAGGCTTTATTCATATGCATAATATTGCTGGCTCTGCTGGCAGTATTTTTTCGTTATGCCGGAGTGGGGATAGTAACTGTTGACTCTCCAGAAAAAGCGGATTTGATTATTGTACTTATGGGAAGCGGCCCAGATAGGATATTGGGGGCGGTGGATCTTTATGAGCAGGGCCATGCTCCTTGTATTATGATGGTGGAGAACTGGCAGCCGGGTTACGAACTGCTGGAATCCCGTGGGGTGGAGCTACCAAGGGATGCGGAATTGGTGGCTTCAGTGGGGGTTCAGCTGGGGGTGCCGGAGGAAGCTTTTATTATCTTATCGGGGAATGCCCGCAGCACTCAGGATGAAGGTCTTATAGTAACTCAATATCTTAAGGAACAGCAACTGGAGGTAGACACGGTATTGTTGGTAAGCTCGAAGTTTCATTCCAAGCGTTCGGCTAAAATCTTTCGCTGGGCGTTAGGGGGACTGGATCGGGATGTGAAGGTGCTTTCCTGCCCTACTCCTTATGATGATTTTGATGCTGCCGCCTGGTGGCAGTCCCGGGAGGATGCTAAACGGGTGGTAATGGAATATGCGAAGCTGATTAACTTTTATTTGGTGGACAGGTGGAGATGAATGGGGCAGGTAGATTGGAACTGCGGTAAATATAAAGAAAGCGAGGGTTTTAAAAATGAGATTAAGAGAGTTATTAACTGTTGTTGATTCACCGCTAATGCTTGAAATTAATGAAGTAGTAGAAAGATATGATTCGAAAAATCACATGCCCGAAGAACGAATGAATTATGATGTTAAGGCCATTGTAGCCACTAAGGATGGTCTTGTTATCAAGTTAGGTGAACTAAGGAAAATACCAACCTTGGATGAGCTGGGATATTCGTTTGAGGTAGGCGTGTAGGAATAAGTCGGGAAACAGGCACCGGACATATTCAGAATAACAGTTGCTTTACCTGACCGTTGTAGAAGAAAACCATGATTTTCAAAAGCTAGTTGCCAGGTTGGAAGAGGTTTGAATGAATGGCGGTTTTAATCGAGTAATCAAAATATTACCCATTATTGGCAGGTAAATACATATGCTATCACGAACTTCAATTTAAGTTAATATCTTGGAGGTGAGTGATAATGCGCGAAATTAGAGTTCCAGTGCATGGATTTATTCATAGAAGTTCTGTAGAAGAAGAAATTATTGACACTCCGTTATTTCAACGGTTAAGAAAGATTAAACAACTGGCTCTAGCTTCTATGGTTTATCCCGGGGCTTTACATACCAGGTTTGACCATTTCCTGGGAGTAATGCACCTGGCGGGCTGATTATCCGGTCAATTACTTAATGATAATGATGATGTGGAAAGTAAAAGGATTGTACGATTTGCAGCCTTATTACATGATGTGGGGCATGGGCCTTTCTCGCATGTTCCGGAGTCAATAGGAGGGAAACAATGAACCATATAACCCCCATTATTATGGGCCGTATTCCCCGGAATTGGATAATACAATTGGCAAATGTAAGGCTCTTGGCCTGGTTGAACAGAATAGAGTAGGGTTTGGAGTAGATGAAGAAACGGGTTTTGAAAAGAAGAGGTTTGATTATACGCTTACTGCCGATGGCCAGGAGGTCTTACGTGATTTGGAAAGGCGAAAACCTGATGAATACAAGAAAATCAAAGGTTGTTTAGAAAAGCTCTCCCAGGCCGGGGATGAGGATTATGTTTCGCTTTCTATTGCGGCTAAGACTTATCATATATTAAAGGAAAGTGACACAGCTATACGGCCTGATGAGGTTGCTAATGAGGCCAAACAATTTGGCTGGGATATATCCCAGGGTTCAATTGATAAGGCGGTAGCATTTTTTTTATCGGAGATGGGAATGATTTAACTAAGATAAGTCCGGGGACAGGCATCGGACTTATTGGGAACGGCGTACAGGGGAGAGGAGAGCATGTACCTGGTTGTAAAACGTTGCATAGATATAATTGGAGCAGGGCTGGGGCTGATTGTGCTGTCTCCTGTGTCGGCGGTTGCTATACGGATGCAGATGGACAAACCGTTGCTGACTATAAAGTTTGTAAATTCTGTGGATAACGATTGATTCTCTCCACCAGGTATATTAATATTTTTATAGAGCCTAAAATTATATCATACTGGGGGTGATGAGGTGAACAGGATTAAATCCCTAAACATAGAATTATTGGGAAAATGCCTTTTAGAATGCAGGCATTGTTCGTCATCATCTTCCTTCATACGAAACGATAAAATTGATATCCAACATATCGAACGATTGCTTTTAGAGGGCAGTTTTTTAGGCGCCGATTGTCTTAGTATTTCTGGGGGGGAACCGTTATTATATGAAGAATTGTTTGATGTTCTGCAATTGGCCAGTGTTTTAAAATATAAAGTAAGAATATATACTTCGGGTATTATTGGAAACGCAGATGGTCTAGAAGCTGTTGATACCCAGCTTCTCCAAAAAATCAAGGCGTACAACAACATCGAGGCTATGATTTTCAGTTTACATGCTCCCTCTGCTGAAATTCATGATTACATAACCCAAAGGCCAGGAAGTTTTGGTTTTACAATAGATTCTATACAGCGGTCAATTGCCGCAGGTCTGGTAACTGAAATTCATACTGTTCCGATGAGTGTAAACTTTGCTCTGATACCGAAATTGATTTTATTGGCAGAAGAATATGGGGTAGCTGAGCTTTCTTTATTAAGATTAGTTCCTCAGGGTCGGTGTACGGAAAATAAGCATCTTATAATGAGTAGGGCGGAAATTGCACAATTTATGAGACTGGTTAATAAGTTTGATTCACATGTTCTATCAATACGCAAAGGTGCTCCTTATAAGTGTTTGTTTTTAAATGAAGCAAGTGTTTGTAGTGCTGGAGTCGATAAGTTGCTAATTAGTCCAGATGGAAGCGTTCATCCTTGTGAAGCTTTTAAGTTTACCGATTCTAATTCTAATATTTATGATAAGAGTCTTCAAGAAATATGGGAAACAGATCCCTGGTTGAATGAAATTCGGAATTTGAATACTCAGCAAATTAGTATATGTAATCAGTGCCCTAATATACATAAATGTTCTGGAGGTTGCCCGGGACAGCGTTTACTTGAAAACAAAGACCTCTTAATGGGACCGGATCCGATATGTATGGTTAATGCTAAGCTTTAAGCGGGGTGAGTTACATCGTCAAAATGAGTTGCATCGTTAAAACTTTGGGAAAAATCGGTACAGAGCTATTGTTGATTCTTTTAGCAGGGATACTGTTCTACCAAAACGAGAAAATTTTTGGATTTATGGTTTTGCTTATATTGGTAGCATTTGTTTTTATACGATTTGCCCGAACGAAAGATGATGATAAATTAGATATAAGATCTAATAGCATGTTGACTAATTTTTATGTTAGGACAGCTTTTTTTTTATTTATTTTAGTTGGCATTGTTTTCCTGATATATGTATTCGATTCCATTATTTTATGTCACTGGTATCCTAATTAATTTTTGAAATTAGGGGAGAAGAGATAATGATATTAACAGGAAAAGAACTTGTTAATCGGGTCAAGAATGAGAAGATATTTGGAGATACGCTTGATTGGCGTTGCTTTACCGGTTGGCAATTTGATTTGAAATTAGGCGAACAGGCTTTTATTTCCGATGATAGTAAACCAATCATTTTGGGGGAAAATGGATACCTGGTAATTGAACCGGGAACATTTGCTTTGCTTGAGACAGAGGAACATATAAATATGCCCCAAGATTTAATGGGTTTTATTGCTGTGAGATTTTCTTTCAAAAAACTCGGGTTAGTTAATATTTCTGGTTTTCATGTTGATCCCGGATATAAAGGTAAACTAATTTTTTCAGTATATAATGCCGGACCCAATGATATTCTTATGCAAAGAAATAGACCTGTATTTATGATATTCTTTGCCAATCTAATTAGTGATATGATTGAATTCATGAATCAAATAACAAATAATCCAAAGGAATTTGCGTTAAATCAAACAGAGTTAAAAGTTATAGAATCTCGCAGAGATACGATTATTAGAGACTCTGGTTATAGTGGTATACCCATCGATATGATGACAGCCATACAGGGTAACAGTGTATCATTATCCAGGAATACAAATCGAATAGAAAAGTTAGAAAACAATTTTAAAATATTTGGTGCGATTGCTTTGACGGTAATTGGAGCACTAATAACGATTTTGTTTACTCTACTAGGAAAACTGGCGAACGGTAGTTAATTGATATGCACTACATTTATTCAACTAGTAAAGGTAATAGATATCCAATCGAATTGGG
>DNNJ01000380.1:18248-18427 GCA_003487955.1 Clostridiales bacterium
AGATATCCAATCGAATTGGGATTTAAGTCTATCACATCTAATGAACTGATTTCAGATTATAATCGGGTAATAGGATATTGCCAAAAAGGATGCAAAAATTATAATTATGCAGGGGGCTGTCCGCCTTTTGCACCTAATTTCGAATTGCTACGAAAGATATATCCATTCGGTTTCATAAT
>DNNJ01000384.1 GCA_003487955.1 Clostridiales bacterium
GACAACTATCTTGACAAACACCGACATTAAGAATACAATTATTAGTTGAAATAAGTTCTTCATTTACATTCTCAACATTATAGACACTAATTGAGTCATTCGGTAAAGATGACAGCATCTTATTGCCTATTTCAATTCGTTCATTTTTAGAGTATTTATCTAAAAAAATCGAATTATTATTTTTCGAATGTAAAATTACAGGTGTATAAAAGTTGTTTTCCGAGAACCTAAAAGCTTTTTCTATGACTTCTTCGCTCATATGATTATTACTTATTTGTTTACTTATATAATTGCAGTGTTCTACGGAATCATCGGCTAGAATGAAATATAAATACCTTTTATGAGAACGTCCAAAGTAGCCTTGCTTTTTAATTCCAAATTCCTTATTTAACCTGCCCCAAAAATAGTTGTTAGCTTTGCATCTGGCTTTATGCATTTTACATATATATTTAGCTCTTTGGTAATTCGTTCCTATTGATGATAGATCATAGTTATTAGCCTGACACCAAGCACACCCTTGAGCAACTTCACAATCGATGCATTCATCGCTACTTTGACTTTTTGTATTGAGACCTAAAAAAGGTCTAATTCTGTCAAAGTCAATACCATCAGTAATATTGCCTATAATATACGGTTTCTGATTGACCAAGCAGTAATCTACATATCTTAAACAAGGATAAAAAATTCCATCGCAATCAACTGCTATCATTCGACCCGAACCACAATGATTTCTTTCTAAATTAATCCGGTCGTTTGGGTAACCTATTTTATCATCAAATAATGTGCAATCAACTTGATCCCATAATCTATTATCTAAAATGTAATCAGCTAAATCACGCAATTGATTCTCAAAGATTAAATCATCGCCATCTTGCCATACATCTTCAAAAACCACATTGGCAGGAATAGCTTTGATTCCTAAATCCCATAAATGAATTACACTTTCCTTCAGATATGGGAGGTCAGCATGTCCGATTGTAACTTTAGTCGTTGCATCGGGAAATTCTTCTAACCATAAGGGAATATTTTTTACAACTGTATCATATGAGCCTGTTCCGTCAGGATATACCCTTTGAAGATTATGTTTGGTTTTCGTACCATCAATAGTAATACCTACGCTACATTTGCCCTGATTTTTCTTTAAGAACCTACGGACGCTTTCTCTATGGTACAAAGTTCCATTTGTGGACATTGTAAATCTATATTGGTTGAACCAATTATGACCCCTCTTATAAGTCTCAATTTTTATATAATCTGCTATTTCATCAATTAAATCGATTTCTAATAATGGTTCACCCCCAATAAAATCCCAAATAACAGCATCCGAATTGAATAAGTTAGAATTATCTAGAAAATAGTTCACTGCCTTTCTGGCTAATTCAATACTCATTACTTTTTTATTGCTTTTATGGACCTGATAGCAATATTTACACCTAAGATTACAATCTTCGGTAACTATGAAAGTAATACTATAAGCAGCTCCTTCCTTCCAACTTCTTATTCCACTACCTAGTTTGTATTCTTTCATTTCCAATAATAATACTCCCTTTCGCTAATAAACTATTAAATGCTAGTAATACCGCACGGTTTATCCTATATATTTCTCAATACATGCTTACATTCCTACCATAATTCTCCAATAGCCGTTTTATAACCCCTAATAACCTCTATTAATCCCCCAATACCCGAAATAGTTTTATATATTTGGCAAAATGTATCTATATTATGAATATTACGCGCTTAGCGTACCAGCAATACGCAACATGATACCACTACCTTAATTCTAGCAATTCGCATATAGATACCACCAATTCACGCATGGATACCGGTCGCCTGTAAAATGTTTTTGAGGACAACCCCTCAAACATTACAGGAAGGAGGCCATACGAATAGCCAAGAAAATTCAGGTGAAACAAATTTTAGAACTACGGGCAGCGGGGCTTTCACAGAACAATATTGCGAGAAGCCGTCATATGTCCAAAAGCTCGGTCAGTGATGTGTTTCAAATCGCCCAGGAACTCGGCATATCTTATGAAGACGTCAAAGATATGCGACCAGAGGAAGTGTATAACCTTTTCTACCCGGACAAGCATGCCCATGAAACACTTTTTGAGGCACCGAACTACGAGTCTATACACGGTGAGCTCTCAAAGATAGGGGTTACCCTAAAGCTGCTCTGGAAAGAATATCGTGACCAATGTTCTGCTGGTGGGGGGATTCCAGTCGGTTATACAAAGTTCTGCACTGGCTATACACGATTTACCGAAGCTCAAAATCTTACCAACCACTTAACGCACAAACCATGATGTGGTAAGCTACTAGCGGACACCGAGAAGATGGACAATAATAAAGATAAGCCATCAGGAGGTGTCAACGATGAAGAACATGTTCTCCCGGGTAGTGGGCATATGAAGCCCGATACGGAGTACCAAAGGAAACTCGAAAAAGAAAATAAGCAGTTAAAGAATGAGATCGAATTTCTAAAAAAAGCGGCAGCGTACTTTGCCGGGGACCAGAGCAAAAGTACGCGATGATAAAGCAAGAACATAAAAATCTGGTCAGCATCACACGAGCCTATAAATTGTGCAACGTATCGCGCAGTGGGTATTACGAATGGCTCAGAAGGCCTGCAAAAAGAAGCGCAGATATCTTAGGCCAAAAGATTAAAAGGATCTTTATCAAGAGTCGCAAAACATACGGCCCACGCCGGATTAGAAAGCAGTTAGCAGCTGAGGGTATAGCGGTTAGTCGTCAGAGAATAAGCCATAAAATGGCTGAACAAGGTCTTGTAGCTAAGGCACGCCGGAAGACTCGTGCCACCACAAACTCAAATCATGATCATCCGGTAGCGCCGAATTTGTTGGAGAAACACTTTAATGTCCAATATCCCAATAAAACCTGGGTTATGGATATAACATATCTCGCAACGAGTGAAGGATGGCTGTACTTGGCGGTTGTTCTTGACTTGTACAGTAGGATGGTGGTCGGTTGGAGCATCAGTAGGCGTATGACGGTGTTTGTCAAGATAGTTGTCGCGGATTTCCAAAATTAAGTATGAATTTATGAAATCTGTTTTTCTTGTGATTCATTTGATTTAGAGCGCTCAGGATTAAGCCATACCTTATCATCAATGTTCCAGTTCCGGATATTACCGGACCAACGTTCAGGATGAGCAGCTTTAGCAAGTTCGTAGACTTTGCTGC
>DNNJ01000266.1:0-3151 GCA_003487955.1 Clostridiales bacterium
CCGGTTACACCAATTCTTGAGCTGTCTATCTGAGGATATTTCTCAAGAACATTGTCTGTAAACTTCATCAGATCACCATAATCGATGGTGCCGTACTTACCTCTTATATCTGCAAATTCATCACCCCTGCCGTCACTGCCCCTTGGATTGCAGAAAAATACAAAATATCCTTCATTTGCCCAATACTGCATTTCATGATAGAAAACCTCACCATAGACTGTTTTAGGTCCCCCATGTATATCTAAAATTCCCGGATAGGACTTTTTTTCATCATAATTAACAGGTTTTAACACAAAACCTTCAATGGTAACTCCATCATTTTTAAAATTAAGAGTTTCAGGTTTTACTATATTCTTTGTTTCCGTTATCTTTTCGTTAAACCAAGTTCTCTGAGTTTCAATATTGTTTTGCAATGTATAAAGCTCCTGAAGCCTGCTGCCCCTGAGGCCGATGAATAAAATGCCTTCGTTACATATGTCAAAGCAGTCTACAGAGCCATTATCGGCAGTTAACTTTTCTATACTTCCATCCAATGAAAGCTTCTTGATAAATGAGCTTTTACTTTCTGTAGATATAAAATACAGGCAGTTATGAGAAACTCTTCTTATTTCTCCTTCTCCAAATCTGCAGTCTGACCCGACCGAATTGCACAAACCGTAATCATGTTTGCAAAGTATTGCCAACTCCCCATCTTGGAGCTTATAGAAATTAAAGTTTTCATTTATCCCGTATTTATCCATGGCAGTAGCCGCAACTATTATGTCATCCCCGACAAATTCAGCAAATTCTATATAATATTCTAAATCCTCAACAAGGCAAAGAGCTTCGCTGTTATACAAATCGTACATGTACAGCCCTGTTGTCAATTCCATTTTATTGGTGTAATTTGAAGAAACATATAAAGCTTTACCGTCTTTTACACTTGTTACTGTTATATTTTCAAATTGATTTGAAATAGGCACAATATCTTTTGTTCCTTTGTCAATCAAATAAAGTCGGTTTCTTTTCTTATTTGTAAATCCTTCGCCGTTTGCCCAAAAAGGAATTTCATCCAATATCTCATAGTCCTTGTTTTCTTTTATTAATTCAATCGCCTTAGCCTTCCCTTCTCCCTTGTGAGAATGAAGGTTAATACCGTAATGGTCATATATTGCGGTTAAAAGAAATTTCTCGTCGGCGATTTTTTTAATATTGTTTACCTTCATGGGAATACGCATATATTCATAAGCTTCCCCGCCGTTAATATCAATGGCATAGAAAACAGTCCAATGTTCACCGTCTTTAATCCGTTTTTCCAATTTTTTATCTCTTAAGGCCGGAAACAAAATAGTATTGTTGTCAAGCCAAATAAAATTCTTCTCTTCATTCATAGTTGTAAGTTTATTATATTCCAAGGTGGTGCAGTTAAACAACCATATATTGGACAAATACTTGTTATCCTCAAAATCTGATGTATGTACTACAAAAGCACCGTGAGCTTTATCCGGCGACAGCTCAAGCCCGGACAAAAAAGTGTAATCCAAAAACTCTTTAAGTTTTAAATTTTCCATATCCGCCTCCTGTTTAATATATTCCTGTACGTTATTCTGAACATATGTGCTCTTAGTTATCCTCTTACATATTCATTATATATATTAAAAGGCGGTTGTGCAATTAAAACTATTGTTTTAGAATGGTTTTAAGAGTATAATTAAAAATATTGAACCAATAAAGTGAAAATATGAACATCCGTCGAAAACACCCTTAGATTTCTTAATCAAGGACATGCTGTTGTCATATATCCAAGAATATTAATTCTTATTTTGATAGAATGATATCAAGAACAAATTTCGACACAAGAATCAAGTTATTATCACAGAGTATGAAAGGATTCATAATGGACAATTTGATATTTTCTTTAAATGTTGTTTTACCTTTAGTTATTTTGATGTTTTTGGGTGCTTTCCTTCGAAAAATTAACATATTCGATGAAAATTTTTTAAATAAAGCAAATAAACTTATTTTTAAAGTATTATTTCCGGTTCTTCTTTTCAACAACATATATGCCAGTAAGGTATCGGAAGAAATCAATTTAAGATTTATCATATTTGTTGTTATAATAGCTGTAGCTATTGTTGGTATACTGATTTTGATAATCCCTAAACTTGAAAAAGACAACAGGAATAGAGGAGTTATAATTCAGGGTCTGTATCGAGGCAATACCACATTATTTGCAACGGTGCTCATCAGCAATATTTTTGGAAATGAGGGATTGGCTGTTGTAACAACGCTTATTGCAATAATAGTACCGATTTATATTTTCTTAACTGTTATAATTTTGGATTTATTTACAGATGAAAGACAAAATTATAAAAAAACCATGATAAGCATTTTGACAAATCCTTTAATAATTGGTTCCCTGCTTGGTATTTTAGCATCTGTTCTTCAAATAAAACTTCCTTCTGCATTGGATAAAACAATTGCCGATATTACAAAAACTACAACGCCTATAGCATTGATGACTCTTGGCGGAGAAATAGAGCTAAGCAATATATGGAAGAATATTAAATACTTAGTCTTTGTTGCAGCGGGAAAGTTATTTATTATCCCTGCAATTGCAACCTTGATTGCAATTTTCTTCGGATACAGAGGAGTGGAATTAGGTGCATTATTAAGCATGACAGCGCCTCCTACTGCTGTCACAAGCTATGCTTTTGCACAGCAGCGTGATTGCAATCATGAATTGGCAGGACAAATAGTATTTTTTACAACATTAATCAGCCCCTTCAGTATTTTCTTATTTATTTTTGTTTTTAAGACTCTTGGTTTGTTTTAATCCTTAGGAGAGAAGACACTCATATAAGCTTGGTATTTTTCGCGATGTCAAATTTAACTTCAAGCAAAAAAATGGATTTATGGGTATTATTTTTAATAATTACATTTATTGGAATAATAATAAAGATAAAAAAGTCAATAATATTCATGTAGATGACAAACATCTTCAAATACATGTATATGAAGGGATGATGAGTATAAAGAAATTCAGTTTCAGCAATAAAAATAATGATGATAAGTTATTAAATTGGGAAAACAGTGTTAAATTAGACAGCCAACAAAAGTTAAGGGAGCAAGTGAGACAAATGAATAACGAAAATAATAACCGAAACAAAAA
>DNNJ01000266.1:3492-4051 GCA_003487955.1 Clostridiales bacterium
AATAAACAAGACGATAGAGACAACGGTAAAAACAATAAAAATAAGAATAATCAAAGCAATCAGAACAATAATTTTAAATAGTTGGGTATTTGAAACGGTCATTCTCAATGACCGTTTTTTTATACTGGTTTGTTAAAATGCAAACAATATGCAATAAAAGTATTTTTTTTATAAATAATATGTATTGACACAGACAATATTATCTATAATAATATCTTATAACATTACATGGAGGAAATTATGAAGTTATTACAAGAATTAAAATATGTTGAATCCCACGAATGGATAAGAATAGAAGAGAACAAGGCATATGTAGGAATTACAGACTATGCACAGGATCAGTTAGGAGATATTGTTTATGTGGAAATACCTAAGGTTGGAACTGTAGTTGAAGCAGGAGACCAGTTTATTGTGCTTGAATCAGTTAAGGCAGCTTCAGATGTATATGCCCCTGTTTCAGGAACAGTTGTAGAAGTAAATGATGAGTTGGAAGATAATCCCGCTTTAATCAATGAATCCGCATATGATGCGTGGATTGTAGCCATAGATATGAGCATGC
>DNNJ01000266.1:4349-4721 GCA_003487955.1 Clostridiales bacterium
ATATTGTCCCTTCCTTTTTTATTGACACCGTATTTTTTTTTTGGTAATCTTATTTTATAAACTTATAATAAGAATAAATGCTTAGAGGTAATCGAAATGAGAAAAGACTGGAATGTTGGAAATTTTGTTGAAGATTCAATTTTACAAATAAAAAAACAAATTGGAGACAAGAAAGCTCTTTGTGCTTTATCCGGAGGCGTTGACTCATCTGTAGCGGCAGCAATGGTTCACAAGGCAATAGGTAAAAATTTAATCTGTGTATTTGTTGACCATGGTCTTTTAAGAAAAGATGAAGCTGACCAGGTGGAAAAAACATTTAAAGATAGATTAAACATGAATTTAATTCGTGTCAATGCTCAGGAAAGATTTTTG
>DNNJ01000202.1 GCA_003487955.1 Clostridiales bacterium
CCCGGATATGCAGGATATCATAAAATTGTAAATCAGAATAAAGCAGTCCAAGATGTTCAGATACCTGTCATGGCCGGTCGAGATTTATCAAACATTGATATTTTAAATTTTAATGGAAAAGAATATCTATTCTTAAACGACTTGATATTTATCAGCGAAAAAGATATGGCGGAACTGTATGCCGGGGAGAATGCCGTTTGCACAATCCAGGAAGACGGATATGCTAAGTGGTATATTATAAACAAAAATGATGTTGGTAAAACAATGACTGTTAATTTACCGAAGAATGGGTCATTTGCTGTTTATTCGGAAGAATCCTGTATTTTCTTTTCTACTGTAAGAGGTAATCAATCGGTTAAGCTGCCTGAAAACGGAAAGATTGTTTTTATAAGTGAGAATCCTGGAGACAGATTTATTATAACTACAAAATTCGATGAAAATTCAGGTGAAGCTCTATATCTGCAAGCATTAAATCAAGAAAAGGAAAAGAATTTTAGCTATGCAGCTAATCTTTATAAAAGGGCTTTACCTTTGCTTCTTGAATATAATAATGCGTTAGCCTTTGAGTGCGGCGAAGCATTACAAAGAATTACAATTATTCAGGGAATCTATCCTTATACTATTGAGGAAGTTAAAGACCTGATTACGAAAACTTATCCGCAGGTTACAGAGGATACAATAATCAGTTGGATAGAAAATAAAGAATTAGAGTATTATTTCTATGACGGTGAAGAACATTATTTTGAAGAAGCTGCATCGAATTTAATATACAGACATTTGGAACTTATGTATGCCAATACTTCATCACAACAGGCATATTATGATTTAATGCTTAAAATAAATCAATCAGCTGATGAAAAACCGGAAAACAATTGGAAACAATATCAAAATCCTGTCACTTATCATGGTACTCATACCATATCCATACCTAGGCAGGAACTGCCGAAAGTTGGTACTTACAGGATATGGCTTCCGATTCCAATTAATACAGGTCCTCAAACGCAGGTTACTATTGATTTTGTAACACCGGAAGAATGGGTTAAGCAGCCTCCAAGCATTGATGATGACATAGGTCTTATGTATATGGAGATTCCTATGGAGGATTTGACTGAAGATTTATTTATTCAGGTTAAATTTACTTTTACTCATTACGAACAAAGAGACGTGATAAACCCGCAAAATATAGGTGAATATGACAGGGATTCAGAAATTTACAAAGAATATACCCGTTCCTACGGCAACACAGAGATTACATCCGATATACGTAAAAAGGCATTGGAGATAGTTGGAACGGAAACTAACCCGTATTTTGCTGCCCGCAAAATATATGATTATATTGTCAATAATGTGGATTATAGTTTTATGCCTCATTTTGCTCTATGGCCGCGAACTTCTCAAACTGAATCAGACTATGTTCACAAATATCAGCGAGGTGACTGCGGCGCCCAGTCTATGTATTTTACAGCCATGTGCCGTTCAATAGGAATTCCTGCAAGATCTACCGGCGGCTTTCAACTTTTTTCAGGAGAATTCGGTGGTCATTTTTGGGCAGAATTCTATCTTCCATACTATGGTTGGATTCCGGTAGATACCTCTGCCGCCCAAAATGCTTTTTATGTTAAGGATGCTTCTTTAGAAGAAAGGCAAACATTTATAGATTATTTTTTTGGTAATCAGGATTCTATGCGTTGTGTAGTACAAAAAGACACTGATAAATTACTTATTCCAAAAGCAAATGGTACGGTATTACTGCCTATGGCAATTCAAATACCGACCGTTGAGTATTCCATACCTACAGAAGATATAGGGGCTGCATTTTTAAACTACTGGACAATTACATTAGAACAATAAAATTGTAAGAGATTCTAAGAATAAATGTTGAGGTAAAAATACTTCAACATTTTTTTATGTTTTTAGTATTATGGATTATTTTGCTGAAACTTAAGTAATTTAATTGTTGACAAAGAAGATTATAAGTAGTATTATTATGATATGCTTATATCCGCATATGGGCATACAGGCATTATGATACATACTTAAATTTAGGAGGTTTATGATATGAGCGATAAGAAGAAATTTGGAATTATAGTTGTGGTTTTTCTGCTGGTATATTTTATGCCTATTGAAAGTCCGGAGCTTCAAGGAGCGATTATGGCATCCTTTGCAATGCTTAAGGATTATGCAAGGAAACATGTGCTGCTGTGTTTAATTCCGGCATTTTTTATAGCAGGTGCTATAGGGGTTTTTGTTTCTCAGAACTCGGTAATAAAATACTTTGGAGCTAAAGCAAAAAAATGGGTATCATATACGGTGGCTTCTGTTTCAGGATTTATTTTAGCTGTATGCTCATGTACTGTATTGCCTTTATTTGCCGGTATTTATAAGAAAGGTGCCGGATTGGGGCCTGCAATAGCTTTTGCATATTCGGGTCCGGCTATTAATATAACAGCTGTTGCAATTACAGCAAGAGTATTAGGCTGGAAACTTGGGCTTGCAAGAGGAATAGGAGCTATTTCATTTTCTATTATTATTGGTTTAGCTATGGAATGGATTTTTAGAAAAGAAGAAACAGAAAGAATCTCTAAGCTTGAAGAAAAGGACGCAGGCCTTTTTATAGGAGAGGATGAAGAGTCTAGACCTTTATGGCAGACCGTTGTTTTTGTAGCTTCTATGATTGCTATTTTAATTTTTGCAAACTGGGCTGAGCCTAATACTGAATTTGGATTAGGAGCTATAATTTATAATTCTAAATGGATACTTACACTAGGCTTTCTATTAGTAGTTATATATGCTCTTGTAAAATGGAAGAATAAAGATGAAAGAAAGACTTGGTACGGGGAAACATTAGGTTTTGCACTTCAAATAATGCCCTTATTATTTGTTGGAGTTATGATTTCCGGTTTATTATTTGGTCTGCCCGGTGGTCAAGAAGGTATAATTCCTTCCGTCTGGATTAGTGGATTAGTGGGAGGTAACTCTTTAAGTTCTAATTTAATTGCTTCAATACTTGGTGCTTTCATGTATTTTGCAACTCTTACAGAGGTCCCGATACTTCAAGGATTAATTGGTGCCGGCATGGGTCAGGGACCTGCATTAGCTTTATTATTAGCCGGTCCGGCTTTATCATTACCAAGTATGCTGACAATTAGAAGCGTTATCGGCACCAAGAAAACTGTAGTTTATGTAAGTCTTGTTGTTGTTTTGTCTACTATAGCAGGAATGATTTTCGGAAATTTAGTAGTTTAATGTTAAAGAAAGGATAAAATATATGGATAAACTAATTAATTATTTTAAATTGCTTTCTGATGAAACCAGATTAAGGATAATGGTACTTTTATTTCACAATGAGTTTTGTGTATGTCAGCTCACCGGAATAACCGGCATATCACAGCCAAATGTTTCAAAACATCTATCTCGGCTCAGAGATATGGAGTTGGTAAAAGATCAGAGAAAAGAACAATACACGTATTATTCTTTGAATATTGATGCAAAATTATTTGAAGATATCTTAGAAAAGATTGTTGAGAATATAGAAGATTATCCGCTTTTAAAATTGGATATCGAAAAGAGTAAGTCAGCTGAAGAATATTTAGAAATTTGTAATAGATAATATTGATTTTTATCTATTAGAAGTATATGATAATCTTAATGATTATTGAATTCCATAAATAAATTAAAAAGGAGAATGTAAGATGATTATTAAAATTTTAGGTCCAGGATGCAAAAATTGTGTTACATTAAAGGAAAATACGGAAAAAGCATTGGAAGAAACGGGGATAGAGGCAGAGATAATAAAAGTGGAAAATGTGAATGATATTGTAGACTATGGAGTAATGAGAACTCCTGCCTTGGTTATTGACGAAAAAGTAGTATCCTACGGAAAAGTTTTAAAACCGGCTGATATTGTTAAGTTATTAAAGGAGTGATTAAAGTTGTCAAAAAATAATTATTCTTGTTGTTCATGCTCTGATGGCTGTTGCGGTTCATCAAATAAACCTGACATGAATAAGAGAGAGCTTACTATTGACTTTTTATATCTTGATGTAACTGTATGCGAAAGATGTCAGGGTGCGGATAAGAGCCTTGATGAAGCTGTTAGTGATGCAGCGAATGTTCTTGAAGCAGCAGGAATAGATGTAAAAGTCAATAAAATAAATGTCTTAAGTGAGGAACTTGCTATAAAGCACAGGTTTCTGACTTCGCCTACCATACGTATAAACGGCAAGGATATTCAAATGGATTACAAGGAAAGTCTTTGTGAGTCTTGCGGAGATTTATGCGGTGACGAAGTTGACTGCCGGGTATGGAGCTATCAAGGGAAAGAATATACAAAGCCTCCAAAAGCAATGATAATTGAAGCAATTTTAAAGGAAGTGTATGGCGGAAGCACCGAGAAACAGGTACAGGAGAAGTACCAAATTCCTGAAAATTTAAAAAAATTCTATCAATCCATGAAATCAAAAGAAAGCTAATGAAAAAACTTTGTTAAAGAACATATTGACTTTTTTGGATTTGATGCATATACTATATATATCAATTATTTTAGATTTGAGGTGTAAGTATGGAGATGGAATATAAGAAACACACAAAATTATTCAAAGCTTTTTGCGATGAAAAACGGCTGCGTATTCTTAAACTTCTCCAAAGTGGCGAAAAATGCGCATGCGTACTGCATGAAAAGCTTGGTTTGCCACAGTCCTCCTTGTCCTATCATATGAAAATTCTTTGTGAGTCCGGTATTGTGGACAGTAGGCAGGAGGGCAAATGGACCTATTATGAATTAAGTGAACAAGGCAGCAATGAAGCCATAGCTATTTTGAAGGAAATCACTAGGCCTAATGCTGCTTTGGAAAACTTTAGCTGTAAGTAATAACAAGACATCTGTACGAGGATTCAGCATTTTTTTAAGGTTCAAATCGAAAAAAGTTGATATGTTGCTTGATATTATAACTTAAAGCATAAATAGAAGATAACTAAGGCGATATAATACAAAATATATTAACAATGAAAGTAGGTAATTTTATGTTTACAACTGAAACTCTACTCAATGCTCTAAAGACTTTTTTAATACTGTTTGGTGAACTGTTTGTTCTTTTTATCGGCATTAGCTTTGTTGTGGCTCTGCTGCAGATTTATATCTCGCAGGAGAGGATAAAGAGAGTTTTGACAACGCCCCGAAAAAGCTTTAATAGTGTTCTTGGTGCACTCTTGGGAGCTGTTACACCTTTTTGTTCCTGCTCTACCGTCCCTGTATTGGTTGGACTGTTTAAAAGTGGGGCGCCCTTTAATGGTGCAATCTCTTTTCTTTTAACTTCACCTATTCTAAACCCTGCCATCATTACACTAATGTTAGCGTTTTTCGGTGTTAAAGCAACAATTGTATATACAACCGTCACCTTTTTGTTTGCTGTAGTAATGGGTCTTGTTCTGGACAAGTTAGGATTTGAAAAGGAAATTAAAAACGTAAGCATTAAGGGTGGAAACACCGATGCAATTACTTGGGAAAAGCTAAAAGGAACATTTTGGCGGAAGCAATCCCAAGCAATGAAGCTAGCATTTAAGGACTCTTTCGGTTTGTTTAAAGATGTGCTCTTATACCTCTTATTAGGGGCAGGCATCGGTGCATTTATATATGAATTTGTTCCAACCGAGCTATTGACAAGGTTCGCCGGTAAGGATAAATTTTGGGCGGTACCTTTAGCTGCCATTGTAGGAATTCCCATGTATATCCGCACAGAAACCATGATTCCGATTGCCGGTATACTGATTTCAAAGGGTGTTGCACCGGGGGTAACAATTGCACTGATTCTTGGAGGTGCAGGGGCAAGTATTCCAGAAGTATCCTTACTTAGCTCTATCTTTAAGAAAAAGATGGTTATAGCGTTTGTGCTATGTGTCTTTATAGTGGCTACGGTAACGGGCTATATATTTAATTTTGTATTTTAAAAGGAGGAAATAAATATGAATAAGAAAAATGGTTTTTTTGGCGGTCTATTCCGTGCCAAATCTAACAGTTGTTGTAATATGGAAATCGTAGAGGAAACGCCCAAAAATAAAAAGGGTTGTTGTAATATGGAGATTATTGAAGAGCCTGAGGACTGCTGCTGTGATACAGATGCAGAAGAAAGTTCTAAGGATGAAGAATAGTAGTAACTGCAATGATAATAATGAGCAATATAATAAAGTACAAAAAAAATTCATGTAATATTTAAGGAGACAATAAATTAATGGAAAACAAAAATTCACAAGGGATAGGGTTCTTTCAAAAGTATTTGTCAGTTTGGGTAGCACTTTGCATGGTTGCGGGTGTTGTATTAGGAAAATTTCTACCAGGTGTTCCGGCTTTTTTAGGCAAGTTTGAATATGCTAAAATATCCATACCTATGGCAATATTGATATGGGTAATGATATATCCTATGATGTTAAAAGTAGACTTTCAAAGCATAAAAAA
>DNNJ01000015.1 GCA_003487955.1 Clostridiales bacterium
GTGAATGAGACTGCGAGATCTCATCATTTAAAACATGAGATTCCGTGCTAAAGCCCTCAGAATGGAACAAAAATTACTTCAATACTCTGTCCAGCAAAACAACTGCTTCGGCTCTTTTTATATTGTTTTGCGGTCTAAATGTGTTGTCTTCATAACCTTTAATTAAATTATACTCCGCCACTGCTCCAACATATCCTATAGCCCAGCCACTGATTTGACTGCTGTCATAAAATGAATCAGCTCCTTTGACATTACCTTCTAATTCAAGCAGTCTTGACATAATTATCGCCGCTTGCTCCCTTGTAATATAATCTTCCGGGGCAAACATTGTATCCGATACTCCTATTATGTCTCCTTCTTTGTATGCCTTTTGTACTTCCTCAAAATACCAGTTCCCTTCCTTTACATCTGTAAATGTAATTTCGGCAGTTTCTTTAAAACCAAAAGCATTATTTACAATTTTTACAAATTCTGCCCTTGTGATAAATTCTTCAGGTCTGAAAGTTCCATCGGGATATCCTGTTATATATCCCATATCAAGCCATTTCTGTATTACTGCTTCTGCCCAATGTCCTTCGTAGTCTCTCACTGCTAATACTGAGCCGTCATAGAGACCTTCATACAATGAATTTAAAAGCTCACCTCCTGAATCTTGGCTTAATTCCCAAATCATTGCACCGCCCAAATTCCGCTCCCTTATGTATTCAGCCTTTAATGCTATAGACTGAGAATCGTCATAGCTTATAAATGTTTTACCGTTGTAAAGCCACGGCACCAGCGACTCATCATGGAAATTCTTTGTATATTGAGGATTGTTCAGATACTCCTTTTTAATGGTATCATAGCTCAATGCTTTGCCGTTAGTATGAGTTTGATACAGCCCATCATTGGCGTTTTTTGATACATTATATGTATAACCATAAAACGGAATTCCCACTACAAGTTTTTCTGCAGGCAACCCGGCATTTAACCATGCTTTAACACTTGAATCAATGCTTATTTTATATTGATATGATTCATCACCGTTATTATATAAGGGTGAATTAAAGTCAGAATAAGTATCCCAAGGTCCGTGTATGTCATATGTCATTAGGTTTACATAATCTAAATAATTTTGGAATTTATCAACTTCCGTGTTTTCTATGTAATAATTGCTTGCCCCGGCTGCAATAGTGAGCAAATAATTTTTATTGTCCTTTAATTTTTGAGCATTCAGCTTTTCACGCATTTCTTTAAGAAGTAAAGTGAAATTTTGTTTATCTTCCGGCCTGTTTGAATTAGTTTTAAGGCCTCCTCCTACAGGGTATTCCCAGTCCAAATCCACACCGTCAAGTCCGTACTTTGCAACAAACTCAACACAGCTGTCTGCAAATTTTGCCCTGTTTTCATCAGTAGCGGCCAAGTCCGAAAACTTCACTGACCAATTCCATCCACCTACTGAGATCAATACTTTCAAATCAGGGTTTATTTTTTTTAGTTCCTGAAACTTTTTAAAATTTTCAGGGTCCTTATCCGGATATCCCATTTCTATTTTGTAATCTGAACCTATATTTGCAAAAGCATAATTTATATTGTTTAATTTACTTATATCTATACTTTCCGGAGTATATCCTGAATAAGACATCCATGCAGGATAGTAACCAATAATTATTTGTTGTTTTTTTTCAATATTTTCGTTTACTGTCTTTGCTCTTTCAGTCCCTTCAGATAGAAAAGATGTAGCTTGTCCTATGTAAAACATCATAATCAGCGATGCTGCCATAAATAAATACCTTAAGTTTGTCCTCTTCATATATAGTATGATGTATCTTATATGTAAATACAACTTACCTCCTTTTAAACGTTTTCAAAGCTAAGGGGCTATCTTTGCTTCATTATAAATTATAACATACTATTTTTGTTTTTAATCTTGAAATAATAGGCAGTTTCATTTACTCTTAGCTAATTTTCCATTATAAGTTAACGTTACTGTTCACACACAAATAATAAGGGCGAGTATCAAATTAACCCATCGGTAGAAGGATCATTTCATGTTTTGCTTGTACAAAACATTATTATCAGTTAAAATAGTACAATAATAATTACAAGGATAAAAGAATGATTAACAATGTGATTTTGACTGAAGGAAAAATACGCAGCGCATTAGTAAGATTAGCACTTCCCATAATGGGCACCTCATTTATACAAATGGCATATAACTTGACAGATATTATGTGGCTTGGCAGACTTAGTACCGATGCCGTTGCGGCTGCAGGCGCGGCCGGCTTTTTTTTATGGTTTGGCTCAGCCCTGGTCATGATTGCACAGGTAGGAGTCGGGGTTAATGTTGCCCAATTATACGGAAAGGGAGATTTAAAAGGTGCAAAAAACTATATTAACAACGGAATTCAGCTTAATCTTTGCATAGCTATATTATACTCTTTGTTTCTATATATTTTCAGACATCAAATAATCGGATTCTTTCAAATTGAAGATGCAAATGTAAGTAGAATGGCAGTTGAATATTTGACAATTATTTCGATTGGAATAGTATTTCACTTTTTAAATCCTGTT